>DATEJJ010000306.1:0-14620 GCA_035278125.1 Rugosimonospora sp. | reverse complement strand
AGGAGTTCGACGCCACGGTGGCCAAGGCGCTGGCCGAGGTGGACGTGGCCGCGCTGCGGGCGCTGGATCCGGTGCTCGCCGCGCAGCTCATGGTCGCCGGCCGGGCGCCGTGGCAGGTGCTGGCCGGCGCGGCGGGCTCGGGCGCGGGCCTGTCCGGCGAGGTGATGTACGCGGCGGCGCCGTACGGGGTGGCCTATACCGTGGCGGTGTGGCAGTGATCCTGGCCGTTGTCGGGCCGACCGCCGCGGGGAAGTCCGCGCTCGGCGTGGCGCTGGCGCGGGTACTGGGCGGCGAGGTGGTCAACGCCGACTCGATGCAGCTGTACCGGGGGATGGACATCGGCACCGCCAAGCTGACCGGGGCGGAGCGGGGCGGGGTACCGCACCACGTGCTGGACATCTGGAACGTCAGCGAGCCGGCCAGCGTGGCCGAGTACCAGCGCCGGGCGCGTGCCGCGATCGACGCCATCCGGTCCCGGGGGTGTATCCCGCTGCTGGTGGGCGGTTCCGGACTGTACCTGCGGGCGGTGCTGGAGCGCTTCGAGTTCCCGGGTACCGACGCGGGGCTGCGCGCCGCGCTGGAGGCGGAGCTGGCGAGCGTGGGCCCGGAGGTGCTGCACGCCCGGCTGGCCGCGCGCGACCCGGACGCGGCCGCCCGGATCCTGCCCTCCAACGGGCGGCGCATCGTGCGGGCGCTGGAGGTGGTGCAGCTGACCGGGGCACCGTTCGAGGCGGCGCTGCCCAGCGAGCCCGCGCCGTACTACGACGGGGTGCTGCACCTGGGCGTGGACCTCGACACCGGGGTGCTGGACGAGCGGATCGCGCAACGGGTGGACCAGATGTGGCGGCTGGGCCTGGTGGCGGAGGTGCGTACCCTCGCCGCCCAGGGGCTGCGCGAGGGGCGTACGGCCGGCCGCGCGCTCGGGTACCAGCAGGTGCTCCGGTTCCTGGACGGCGACATCGACGAGGCGGAGGCGGCGGCCGAGACGGTACGCGCCACCCGCCGGTTCGTGCGCCGGCAGCGCTCCTGGTTCCGCCGGGACCCGCGGATCCACTGGCTGGACGGTGCCGCGCCGGATCTCGTGGAGAACGCACTGGCGGCCTGCAGGACAATCGCCGCCCGGCCGCTGGCGCAGCGGAGCGGAGCCTGCGGCCCCGCGGCGGCCTGTGGTGAGATTGTCTGATGCGGTTCGCGAAGGGGCACGGCACCGGCAACGACTTCGTCATCCTGCCCGACCCGGACGGGGCGCTGGCGCTCACCCCGCAGCTGGTCCGGGCGGTGTGCGACCGGCGGTTCGGCATCGGCGGGGACGGGGTGCTGCGGGTGGTGCGTACCGCGAAGCACCCGGAGGCCGCGGCCTACGTGGGTACCGCCGAATGGTTCATGGACTACCACAACGCGGACGGCTCGACCGCGGAGATGTGCGGCAACGGGGTACGCGTCTTCGCCCGGTACCTGCGCCACACCGGGCTCGCGGACACCGACCAGATCCCGCTGGCGACCCGGGCCGGGCTGGTGATGGCGGTCCTGGCCGGCGACGAGATCACGGTGGACATGGTGCCGCCGGTGCTCGGCCCGGCCGCGACCGCGACGGTGGCGGGCACGGCGTACCCGGGCACCTCCTGCTCGGTGGGCAACCCGCACCTGGTCTGCCCGGTACCCGAACTGTCCACGATGGACCTGTCCGCCGCGCCCGGGCTGGATCCGGCGGCGTTCCCGGACGGCGCCAACGTGGAGTTCACGGTCGCGGGCGAGCCGGTACCGGGCGCGGACGAGCACGTACACATGCGGGTGTACGAGCGCGGCTCGGCGGAGACGCTGTCCTGCGGCTCAGGTGCGTGCGCGGTGGCGGCCGTGGCGCTGCGCGACGCGGGGCTGGCGGCCGGCCGGGTCGCGGTGGACGTGCCCGGCGGCCGCCTGTCTGTCGCGCTCGGCCCGGGTACCTGCCTGCTCACCGGCCCTGCCGTGCTGGTGGCGCACGGCGAATTCGAGCGCTAGGAGCCGGCGGCCGCCTTCCGGATCGCCGCGGCCACCGCCGGGGCCACCCGGGCGTCGAACACGCTGGGTACGATCACCGAAGCGTTGATCTTGCTCTCGCCCACCACGTCCGCGATCGCCAGCGCGGCGGCGAGCGCCATCTCCGGGGTGAACAGCCGCGCCTGCGCGTCGAGCATGCCGCGGAACACGCCGGGGAAGGCGAGCACATTGTTGATCTGGTTCGGCTGGTCCGAGCGGCCGGTCGCCACGATCGTCGCGTGCCGGCGCGCCTCCCGCGGGTCCACCTCCGGGTCCGGGTTGGCCAACGCGAAGACGATCGCGTCCTTGGCCATCCCGGCGATGTCCGCGCCGGTGAGCAGGTTCGGCGCGCTCACCCCGATGAACACGTCCGCGCCGCGCAGCGCGCCGGGCAGGTCGCCGGAGTAGTTGTCCCGGTTGGTGTTGTCCGCGAGCCACTGCCAGCTCGGGCTCAGCTCCGGCATGCCGCGGTGCAGCGCGCCGCGCCGGTCGTACGCGATGACGTCGCCGACGCCCTGGCGCAGCAGCAGCTTCATGATGGCCGTACCCGCCGCTCCTGAGCCGGAGACCACGACCCGCACGTCGCCGATGGCCTTGCCCACCACGCGCAGCGCGTTGGTCAGCGCGGCCAGCACCACGATGGCCGTGCCGTGCTGGTCGTCGTGGAACACCGGGATGTCCAGGGCCGCGCGCAGCCGTGCCTCGATCTCGAAGCAGCGCGGCGCGGCGATGTCCTCCAGGTTGATGCCGCCGTACGCGGGCGCGATCGCCTTGACGATCTGGATGATCTCCTCGGTGTCCTGCGTGTCCAGCACCACCGGCCACGCGTCCACCCCGCCGAAGCGCTTGAACAGCGCGGCCTTGCCCTCCATCACCGGCAGCGCCGCGGCCGGGCCGATGTTGCCCAGGCCGAGCACGGCCGAGCCGTCGGTGACCACGGCCACCGTGTTCCGCTTGATGGTCAGCCGCCGCGCGTCGTCCGGGTTCTCCGCGATGGCCAGGCACACCCGGGCCACCCCTGGCGTGTACGCGCGGGACAGCTCGTCCCGGGTGCGCAGCGCCACCTTCGGCTGTACCTCGATCTTCCCGCCCAGGTGCAGCAGGAACGTCCGGTCGGAGACCTTGCGGACGCGTACCCCCGGCAGCGCGTTGATCGCGGCCACCACCTGGTCGGCGTGGGTCGCGTCGGCGGTGTCGCAGGTCACGTCCGCGACCAGCGACTCGTGGTCGGAGTCGACCACGTCCACGGCGGTGACGATCGCTGCGGCCTCGCCCACCGCCATGGTGAGGCGCCCGATGGCGGAGGCGTCGGCGGGCAGCGAGACGCGGATGGTGATGGAGAAGCCGGCGCTGGGCAGTGCTCTGGACACGCGCCCCATTGTCCGACGCGACCCTAATGAGGGTGCATCCGGGCCGGCCGCGTGTCACGATCGAGGCAACATGAGTGACTTCATCGCGTCGGACATCGACGACACCGATACGGGCACCTTCGAGCGGGAAGAGCGGCAGGCGCTGCGGCGCGTGGCCGGACTGTCCACCGAACTGTCTGACATCACCGAGGTCGAGTACCGCCAGCTGCGCCTGGAGCGCGTGGTGCTGGTCGGCGTCTGGACCGAGGGCACCGCGACGGACGCGGACAACTCCCTGGCGGAGCTGGCCGCGCTCGCGGAGACCGCCGGATCGCTGGTCCTCGAAGGGCTGATCCAGCGGCGCAACCAGCCCGACCCGGCCACCTTCATCGGCCGCGGCAAGGTGGACGAGCTGCGCGACGTGGTGGAGGACAGCGGCGCCGACACCGTGATCTGCGACGGCGAGCTGTCGCCCAGCCAGCTGCGCGCACTGGAGACCCGGATCAAGGTGAAGGTCATCGACCGCACCGCGCTGATCCTGGACATCTTCGCCCAGCACGCCAAGAGCAAGGAGGGCAAGGCCCAGGTCGAGCTGGCCCAGCTGCAGTACTTCCTGCCCCGGCTGCGCGGCTGGGGCGAGGCGCTGTCCCGGCAGGCCGGCGGCAGCGGTCGGGGCGGCGGCGCCGGTGGCGGCGTGGGCCTGCGCGGCCCCGGTGAGACGAAGATCGAGACGGATCGGCGCCGGATCCGCACCCGCATCTCCCGGCTCAAGCGGGAGATCGCCGGCATGCGGCGCATCCGCGACACGAAGCGCTCCGGCCGGCGGCGCAACGCGGTACCCGCGGTGGCCATCGCCGGCTACACCAACGCCGGCAAGTCCAGCCTGCTCAACCGGCTCACCGGCGCGAGGGTACTGGTCGAGGACGCGCTGTTCGCCACCCTCGACCCGACCACCCGGCGGTCCCGGACCGCCGACGGGCGGGTGTACACGCTGTCCGACACGGTCGGCTTCGTCCGGCACCTGCCGCACCAACTGGTCGAGGCGTTCCGCTCCACGCTGGAGGAGGTCGCCGAGGCCGACCTGGTGCTGCACGTGGTCGACGGCGCGCACCCGGACCCCGAGGAGCAGGTCCGCGCGGTGCGCGAGGTGCTGGCCGAGGTGGGCGCGGACAAGCTCCCCGAACTGCTCGTGGTCAACAAGATCGACGCGGCGGACGAGGAGACCCTGCTGCTGCTCAAGCGGCGCTGGCCGGACGCGGTGTTCGTGTCCGCGCACAGCGGCGCCGGGCTGGACGAGCTGCGCGCCGCGGTCGAGGCACGGCTGCCCCGGCCCGCGATCGAGCTGCTGGTACGGGTGCCGTACGCGCGCGGCGAGCTGGTCGCCCGGGCGCACCGGCGCGGCGAGGTGCTCGCCTCCGACCACGAGGAGACCGGCACGCTGCTGCGGGTACGGGTGGACGAGCTGCTCGCCGCCGAGCTGGCCCCGTTCGTGATCACAGAGAGTCCGGTTCCCGCGAACGTGCCGTAGTGTAAGAACCCGGGTACACTCGCCAGCTCGCCGCGCGTGCCAGACTGTGTCGATGCGACGTAGTGCGGTACTGGCCCTCGCGGCCGTGGCTCTGGCGTGCCTTCCGGCCACGTCCGCGTCCGCCGCCCCCGGTCAGGCGGTCTGCCAGCTGACCGACCCGAACCTGTCCAACCTGACGGGCCTGGCGACCACCGCCACCGGGTACGCCGCCGTGGAGAACGGTTCGCAGCAGGTCTACCTGCTGGACAGCAAGTGCAAGCGGGTACGCACGCTGCGGTACAACGGCACCGCGCGCAGCCCGCAGGACGTGACCGTGGCCGCCGACGGAACGCTGTGGGTGGCCGACACCGGGGACAGCGACCCGGCCGCGCCGCGCGACCGGATCGCGCTGTGGAAGGTGCCGGCCAGCGGTGCCAAGGGAACCATCTACCGCTTCACGTATCCGGGCGGGGCGCACTACGACTCGCGGGCCATGCTCATGGCCGGCGGCCTGCCGATCTTCGTCACCAAGGTCACCAACGGGCCGGCCGTGCTGTACACGCCGACCACCGCGCTCAACCCGAACGGGGCGGCGGTACCGCTGAAGAAGGTGGGGGAGTTCACCCCGAAGGCCACCGGTACCTCGAACCTGCTCGGCAAGGCGGGCAACGCCACGGTCACCGGCGGCGCCACCTCACCTGACGGCACCAAGGTGGTGCTGCGCACCTACTCGGACGCGTACGAGTGGACGGTCACCGGGAACGACGTGGCGGGCGCTGTCACCAGCGGGACACCGATGATCACCCCGCTGCCCGACGAGGCGGCCGGCGAGGCGATCACGTTCACCCGGGACGGCCAGTTCTTCCTCACCGCGTCCAACACGACCATCGACACCGCCCATCCCAGCCCGATCATGCGGTACACGCCGCAGGCGACCACCACGCCCGCCAATGCCGCGGGTACCACCACCGAGGCGGGTAACACCGGCGGCACCGCGGACACCCGCAACTGGTGGGACAAGCTGAGCCTGCAGCAGATCACCTATCTGGTCGGCGCGATCGGCGTGATCGGGCTGCTCATGGTGGTCGGCGGGGTCGTCGGCATCCGGCGGGCACGCAGCCAGCGGCGGCTGGAGGCGCTGGCGTACGGCGGGGGGCGCAGCTCCGGCACGGCGTCGGTACCGCCACCGACCTCGCCCGAGCCGCAGTCCTACGACCCGTACGGCGACCAGTACGGGGAGGAGTACGGCAGCGGGTACCCGCCGCAGGAGTACCGCGCCCCGGGCGGGTACGCGGAGGAGTACGACCAGCGCCCAGCACCCCGTACCGGCGGGGGCGGCGGCACGTACCAGGGTGGCGTGTACGGCGCCCCGCCGCGCGGCGGTACCACCTACGGCGGTACGGGGCGGGCCGCACCGCCGCGGCCGCAGACCGACCGGTACCCGCCGGGCCCCGACGAGTACAGCGACTACGGCCGCTGACCGGTCGCCGCTCCCGGCGCGGTCAGATCCGCCGCAGGACCGCCACCACGCGGCCGAGGATCGTGGCCGTGTCGCCCGGGATCGGGTCGAACGCCGGGTTCTGCGGCATCAGCCAGGCGTGGCCGTCGCGCAGGCGGTAGGTCTTCACCGTGGCCTCGCCCTCCAGCATGGCCGCCACGATCTCGCCGCTGTCCGCGGTCGGCTGCTGCCGCACCACCACCCAGTCGCCGTCGCAGATCGCCGCGTCGATCATCGAATCGCCCTTGACCTGGAGCGTGAACAGGTTGCCCTCGCCGACCAGCTCGCGGGGCAGCGGGAACACGTCCTCCACGGACTGCTCCGCGAGGATCGGCCCGCCGGCGGCGATCCGGCCGACCAGCGGCACGTAGGCCGGGGTCGGGCGGGCGGCCCGGGCGGCGGCCTCCTCCTCGGCGGTCGGCTCGGCCGGCGGCCGGACGTCCACCGCACGCGGGCGGTTGGGGTCGCGCCGCAGGTAGCCCTTCTTCTCCAGCTCCTTCAGCTGGTAGGCCACGCTGGACGGGGAGACCAGGCCCACCGCCTCGCCGATCTCGCGCACGCTCGGCGGGTAGCCGTGCTGCGCGACCCAGCCGCGGATGAACTCCAGGATCCGGCGCTGCCGCGCGGTGAGGTCCGGCGCGGCCAGGTCGGCGGCCATGTCCGGCACCGGGGCCACGACCGAGGTCACCGCGCGCAGCGGCGAGCCGGCCGCGACCGGGCGCGAGGACTTCCGGCGTGTTCCTGGTGCTGACTTCGGCTCCCGCAGCTCGGCTCGCCGCGCGGTCGTGCGGTCGTCGGTAGACACGTCCGTCTCTCCCTTGTCACGTCAGGAATGCGTGGTTAGCGCGTCCTGGGGTGTATAGGTGTCCTGACGTTATCCCGGAGGAGTGACAACTTCAAACATCTGTACGACGTGTCGCGCCGTGTCCTCTCGACACGCTCGCTCCGGTTCTGGTACACCATCGTACGGGCGTTCTATCGAACTGCCGTTCGACGGGTACGGGTCGCGGAGGTGCGCGATGGAGCTGGTGGGCACGGCGCCGGGCAGGGTACCGGCGCGGGCGGGCGCGGCGGGCGTCCGGCTGACCCGGCGTGGCCGGCTGGTGGCGCTGCTGCTCCTGCTGGTCCTGGCCGGGCTGGCGCTGGCCTTCGCGTCGCCGGCGAGTGACGCGGCCACGCCGCCCGGGCCGCCCGCGGTCGTGGTGGTGCACCCCGGCGATTCCCTCTGGTCGATCGCGGCCCGCTACCGGCCGAGCAACGACGCGCCGCGGGTGGTGGCCGAGATCCGCCGCCTGAACGGGCTGCCGGACGACACCATCCACGCCGGCGACCGGTTGATCCTGCCCGGACGCGGCTGACGCTGGCTTTTTCGCGCGCCGGCGGGCGCTGCCTCGCGGGCGGTGCGTGACCGCGAGGCGACTGGCCGCGTTGGGAGAAACGACACGCGGGCGATTTCGCCGAGTCGGCTTGCGATGGGGGCGCCGAGGGCCTAACGTCACAACATCTAGTGGTTACACTGGTGTAAGTCATCCACAGGTTGTGGACAGCCGTCAGCAATCACGGAACGACGCGGAGTCGACGTCGGCGCTCAAGCCTGCCGTCGATCGCTTCTGCGTGCGCGCCGGCGGCCGGGGCCTGGCGAGGGGAGGGGTCGCGATGCGGTGCCCGTACTGCCGCCACCCCGACTCCCGGGTGGTCGACTCGCGGGAGGCCGACGACGGGCAGCTCATCCGCCGCCGCCGCTCCTGCCCCGAGTGCGGCAAGCGGTTCACCACCGTCGAGGAGGCCGTCCTCGCGGTAGTCAAGCGCAGCGGCGTCACCGAGCCGTTCAGCCGCTTGAAGATCATGAGCGGGGTACGCAAGGCGTGCCAGGGCCGGCCGGTCGACGACGACGCGATCGCGCTGCTGGCCCAGAAGGTCGACGAGACGATCCGGGCGCGGGGCTCGGCCGAGGTGCCCAGCCACGAGGTGGGGCTGGCCATCCTCGGGCCGCTACGGGACCTGGACGAGGTGGCGTACCTGCGCTTCGCCAGCGTGTACCGGTCGTTCGACTCCCTGGGTGACTTCGAACGCGAGATCGCCGCGCTGCGTGCGGCGACCGCGGCGCGGGAGGCGGGGCCCGACGGGTCCGGATAAGTGTCAGTGGGTGCTGGTAGATGTCAGGTGTTGAAGGCGGCGGCACGCCGCAGGAGCGAGGGGGACCGGGGATGACGGAGGCTGTGGACGCGTCGTCGGGCACGGACAGCGAGAGCCGGGGGGCTGGGCTGCACATCGAGCGGGTATGGACCACCGCGGGCGTCCACCCGTACGACGAGGTGACCTGGGAGCGCCGCGACGTCGTGATGACGAACTGGCGGGACGGGTCGATCAACTTCGAGCAGCGGGGCGTCGAGTTCCCCGACTTCTGGAGCGTGAACGCGGCCAACATCGTCACCACCAAGTACTTCCGGGGCGCGGTGGGGACCCCGGAGCGGGAGTGGAGCCTGCGCCAGATCATCGACCGCGTGGTCGACCGGTACCGCCGGGCGGGCGAGGAGCACGGCTACTTCGCCACGCCGTCCGACGCCGAGACGTTCGACCACGAGCTGACCTGGATGCTGCTGCACCAGGTCTTCAGCTTCAACTCCCCGGTCTGGTTCAACGTGGGCACCGCCTCCCCTCAACAGGTGTCAGCCTGCTTCATCCTCGCCGTGGACGACTCGATGGACTCGATCCTCGACTGGTACAAGGAAGAGGGCCTGATCTTCAAGGGTGGCTCCGGCTCCGGCGTCAACCTTTCCCGCATCCGCTCCTCGCGCGAGCTGCTGTCGTCCGGCGGCACCGCGTCCGGGCCGGTCAGCTTCATGCGCGGCGCGGACGCGTCGGCCGGCACCATCAAGTCCGGCGGCGCCACCCGGCGCGCGGCCAAGATGGTCATCCTGGACGTGGACCACCCCGACATCGAGGAGTTCATCCAGACCAAGGCGCGCGAGGAGGACAAGATCCGCGCGCTGCGCGACGCCGGCTTCGACATGGACCTCGGCGGCCGCGACATCGTCAGCGTGCAGTACCAGAACGCCAACAACTCGGTACGCGTCTCGGACGAGTTCATGCACGCCGTCGACGGCGGCAAGGGGTTCGAACTGCGCGCGCGGCTGGACGGGTCGGTGGTGGAGACAGTCGACGCGGCCGGGCTGTTCCGCTCCATCGCGCGGGCGGCGTGGGAGTGCGCCGACCCCGGGCTGCAGTACGACGACACCATCAACGCCTGGCACACCTGCCCGGAGACCGGCCGGATCACGGCGTCCAACCCGTGCTCGGAGTACCTGCACCTGGACAACTCCTCGTGCAACCTGGCCTCGCTCAACCTGCTGAAGTTCCTCCGCTCCGACGGTGGCTTCGAGGTGGAGACGTTCGTCAGGTCGGTCGAGCTGGTCATCACCGCGATGGACATCTCGATCTGCTTCGCCGACTTCCCGACCCAGAAGATCGCCGAGACCAGCCGGGCGTACCGGCAGCTGGGCATCGGGTACGCCAACCTGGGTGCGCTGCTGATGGCCTCCGGCCTGCCGTACGACTCGGACGAGGGCCGGTCGTTGGCCGCCGCGATCACGTCCACGATGACCGGCACCGCGTACCGGCGCTCCGCCGAACTGGCCGGCGTGGTCAGCCCGTACGACGGGTACGCCCGCAACGCCAGCGCGCACCAGCGGGTCATGCGCAAGCACGCCGACGCCAACGCGACGGTACCCGCGCACGGCGCCAACGCCACCGCCCTGCTGCGCGCCGCGACCGGGGAGTGGCGGCGCTGCCTGGAGATCGGCACGCGGTCCGGCTGGCGCAACGCGCAGGCCAGCGTGCTCGCGCCGACCGGGACCATCGGCCTGATGATGGACTGCGACACCACCGGCGTCGAGCCCGACCTGGCCCTGGTCAAGTTCAAGAAGCTGGTCGGCGGCGGCTCCATGCAGATCGTCAACCAGACCGTGCCGCGCGCGCTGCGCTCCCTGGGCTACCAGGAGGAGCAGATCGAGGCGATCACCGAGTACATCGCCGAGCACGGCCACGTGGTCGACGCTCCCGGGCTGCGCCCCGAGCACTACGCGGTGTTCGACTGCGCGATGGGTCAGCGCTCGATCGCGCCCATGGGGCACGTGCGGATGATGGCGGCGGTGCAGCCGTTCATCTCCGGCGCCATCTCCAAGACGGTCAACATGCCGGAGTCGGCGACCGTCGAGGACGTCGAGGGGATCTACTTCGAGGGTTGGAAGCTGGGCCTCAAGGCGCTGGCCATCTACCGCGACAACTGCAAGGTCGGCCAACCCCTGTCCAGCGGCAAGTCGGCCAAGGCCGAGGTCGCCAAGGCCGAGGTCGCGACGCCCGAGCCGGAGAAGATCATCGAGTACCGGCCGGTGCGCAAGCGGCTGCCGAAGAAGCGCCCATCGGCGACGGTGTCGTTCTCGGTCGCCGGTGCCGAGGGCTACCTGACCGCGTCGTCGTACCCGGATGACGGGCTGGGCGAGGTCTTCCTGAAGATGTCCAAGCAGGGCTCCACGCTCGCGGGCGTGATGGACGCGTTCTCCGTGGCCATCTCGATCGGCCTGCAGTACGGGGTACCGCTGGAGACCTACGTCTCGAAGTTCACGAACATGCGCTTCGAACCGGCGGGCATGACCGACGACCCGGACATCCGGATGGCGTCGTCGGTCATGGACTACATCTTCCGCCGCCTCGCACTGGACTTCCTGCCGTACGAGCGCCGCGCCGAGCTGGGCATCTTCACCGCCGAGGAGCGCGCCGCCCAACTGCGGGCGGAGACGGGGGCGCAGGCCGAGGAGCCGCCGGTCGACATGGCGGCGATGGCGGCGTCCGCGCCGGTGGAGAAGCTGGCGGCGGCGCCCACCAGGGAGGCGAAGCCGGCGGACCGGCCGGCCACCCGGGCGGGCTCGTCCACGGAGCTGCTGGAGCTGGTACAGGGCAAGGCGGCCGACGCGCCGTTGTGCTTCACCTGTGGCACCAAGATGCGGCCGGCGGGAAGCTGCTACGTCTGCGAGGGCTGCGGCTCCACCAGCGGCTGCAGCTGACCCTCCCGACCCCGCCCGACCTGTCACCGGTCGGGCGGGGTCGCCTAATGTCGTGGGCCGTGACCGAAGCCGACCACGTCTGCGCCACCCGCACCGCCCGGCTCGTACGGGAGCCGGAGGGCATGGAGAAGACACCGCAGGCGTACCTGTTGGCCGCCAAGCCCGGGCCGGAACGGGACTGACGAGCGTCTGAGGCGGCGGAGCCTCACTCGGCGGTGCGGGTGGACGTGCCCAGCGGTAGCCACATCTGGATCTCGTCACGGTCGTCGCCCGGACCGAGGCGCAGCGCGCGCGGGAAGCGGCCCACCTCCTGGTACCCGAGGACGGCGTAGAACTCCTCGACGCCGGTACCCTCGCGGACCGTCAGGTGCAGCGCATCGTACCCGTGGGCGCGGGCGATGCGCTCGCCCTCCCGCATGAGCTGCGCGCCGTACCCGTTGCGCTGGGCGCCGGGGTGCACCATGACCCGCTTGACCGTGCGCCAGTGCCGCTGCAGCGCGAAGCGGTGGCTCACCAGGAACAACATGGCGGTGAGCTTGTCCCCGACGTACCCGGCGAGCAGGAGATCGTGGCCGTCGGCCACGGCGCTGAGCGCGCCCCGCGCGACCGGCTCCACGTCGGTGCGGGTGACCGGGCCGGCGAAGCCGACGGCGCCGCCGGCCGCCGCCACCTCGGTCCACAGTTCGATGACCGACTCGCACAGTTCGTCGGTCAGCGGCGGAGCAACGACGAACCGCAGGCGCATACCACCATGATTCACGCCAACCCGCGTATCGACCAACGGGCCACCCCGTCCCGGGCGTTCCGGAGCGGGGTGGCCTTCGTCACGGGATGCTCGTCACGGGCGCACGATGATGTGCGTCCAGGTGGTCAGATCGGTCGAGCGGTAGACGTTGAACCCACCCTCGGACACGCCGTACGCCAGGTAGGTGCCGTCGGGCTGTTGGTTCACGTTCACCGCGCTGGGGGGCAGGTTGCGGATGGGTACCGGGTGCCAGGCGCCGCGGGTCTCGTCCAGTGTCCACATCCGGACGCCGTTCTCCACCGGGTACTGCGTGAGCACCAGGGTTCCGTCGTTCCCGAAGTCGTCGCCCATCTCGTAAAGCGCCTTGCTGTTGGCGAACGGCGCGGGCGGTAGCGTCGCGCGCTGCCAGGTGGCTCCGTAGTCATCCGTGCGGTACAGCCGGCTCGCGCCCTTGTCGTCCGTGCACATCACCTTGGCCACGCCACCGGTCGAGTGCCATGACGACGCGCTGCCCGTGCAGGCCGCGTCCACCGTCCTGGTGTTCCAGGTGCGCCCGCGGTCGCGGGACACGGCCACCGCCGTGCCACGGTACGGCGACGAGTCCGGGCTCGTTGTGCCGGTCAGCCACAGCACATCGCCGACGACCGGGTCGAACGCCGCCTTCGAGGAGAACTCGAAGAAATCCGCCGCCGGCTGGTTGGCCAGCGGCGCGGCCCGCAGGTGCACCGGGTCGACGGCGTACACGGTGCAGGCCAGGTTCCCGACCTTGGTCCCGGTCTGCGTGGAGTTCATGATGCAGGTGGTGAAGCCGCCCGGTGGCACCGCCGCGACCGGTGTGGCCACCGTGGGTACGGTCTGCCAGTGGCGGCCGCCGTCGGTGCTGAGGACCAGGTCGGACGAGAGCGCGCGCAGCGCGGTGCCGGCCGCGCCCGGGGACGGCTTCGGCAAGGGGAGCCTGTCCGCCCTGCGCCAGCCGACGAACGCGTTGGCGTCGAACGCGTACAACGTGCTCGGCACCCGGTCGCTGCTGCGCACGGTCCAGGTGTGTCCGCCGTCGGTGGAGGCGACCAGCCGCTCCGCGCATGAGGTGCGCGCGTCGTTCGGGCGGGCGCACGGCCTGACCGTGGCGTACAGGTGGGTGGCGTCCGGCGCGGCCACCCAGTCGAGGCCGCGGAAGTCGACCGGGCCCGGGTTGCCGGTGCTCGATCCGGACCCCCCGGCGACGACATCGGGGGTACCGCGGGATCCGCCGGACGCGGCGACCACTGCTGTCACGCCGGCCGTGACCGCGACGACCGCGGAGACGGCGCTCAGCCGTACCGCCGTCTGTACCCGCGCCCGGCGGCGACCCTTGGTGTAGACGGCGTCGGCGGTCAGCCGGGTCGGTGGCTCGCGGTCGGTGGCCACCTCGTCGAACAGCTCGTGCAGGTCCATCATCAGTCCTTCTCTCCCGCGACCGTCAGCCGCGTCATCCCGTAGCCGGCGTCGGACAGTGCCACCCGCAGCGTGGCCAGCCCGCGGGCGGTCTGGCTCTTGACCGTGCCCTCGGAACAGCCCATGGCGGCGGCAGTGGTGGCGACGTCCATCTCCTGGTAGAACCGGCAGATCAGGGTGGCGCGCTGGCGTGGCGGCAGCCGGCGCAGCGCGGCGGCGAAGGCCAGGTGCCGGGCCACCTCGTCGGCGCCGTCGGGGCTGGCCGTCTCCGGTGGTTCGGCCACGGTCTGTTCCCGGCGCCGCCAGATCCGCCGCGACTCGGCCAGGTACGCGCGCACCAGGCAGGTACGCACGAACGCGTCGACCGCGGCCGGCTCGCGGATCCGCCGCCAGCCGGCGGCCAGCCGGACGAAGGCCAGCTGGGTCAGGTCCTCGGCCCAGTGCCAATCCCCGCACAGCAGGTACGCGGTGCGGCGTACCACGGCTTGGCGGGCCGCGAAGTACTCGGCGAACCGCCGCCGTTCCTCGTCATCCTCGGACATCGCACCTCCCTGCTAACTAGGTGCGGTTGGGCGCCTCCGATGGTTGCAGGACCCGGCGGAACTACACGAGGGGTACCGGCAGGCGGGCGGTCGGGTGGTAGAGCGTGTACCCGCCCACCACGGTCACCGGCGCCGCCACCCGGTTGCGCCTCAGCCAGGCGTCCAGCGCGACCTGGGCCGGGCTGCCGGTACGCAGCAGGTACGCCGGCCGGGCGGCGGAGGAGACCGCCAGGCGCTCCGGTGGGTACCGGTCCATGCCACGGTGCAGGCTGTCGTCGAGCACCGCGCAGTGCACCTGCTCCCGGGTCAGGAAGTTGACCATGCCGCAGGTCCGGTAGTCGCTGTACACCCGGGTCAGCCCGGCGCCCCGGAGCGCGTCGATGGCCTGGTACACGCCGGTGTCGCCGGCCGACTCGACCGGTACCCGCCGGACCGCGTCGGCCGAGCCGGCGAGCAGCGACAGTCC
>DATEJJ010000305.1:0-6846 GCA_035278125.1 Rugosimonospora sp. | reverse complement strand
GGGAGCCGTCGGCGCACCTGGCGCACCGGGATGGCGCCCCTTCGAGGACGCCTTCCCGACGTTCTACCAGTTCACCAACAAGCCCCGCTGACGGGTACCTGCTGCGTGGCTCGGCTGTGACAAGCGCCACAGGGCAACCGGGGTGGTAAGGCCGGGTACATGCGGGAGCACGCGGCAAACCGCGTGCTCACTTCCTCCGGTTGGTGGCTCCGGGTCCCTGCGCGGCGGCTGTCGCCGCCGAGCCGGAACCACCGGTCCTTACTTGCGCCGAGGCGCCCAGTTGCCCTCGTCGTCGTCCTCGTCGGACTCGTCGTCGAGGTACTCGTCGTAGTCGTCGAACTCTTCGTTCGACTTGCCGCTGCCGGCGAGCTCGCGCTGCAGCGCAGCGAGGTCGGTGTTAGGTGAGTGGTATTTCAACTCCCTGGCCACCTTTGTCTGCTTGGCCTTTGCTCGGCCGCGCCCCATGGCTCGACCCCCTCGCACAGAATTACGGGGCAGCCCATTCCAGGCGGGCCCCGATGACGTCAGGCATCTCTCGTGGCTCATACGGTACATGGAGGTACCCAGATTCGGCACCTCGGCCCTCCGCCCAGCCGGTAAGGACCGGGGCGGCTCCGAGTGTAATCACACGCGGATGGTGCACAACCGGCCTATCTCGGCCATCCTGCGCTCTGCCAGCCGATCCGCGGCCACCGCGGGAGGTACCCCCTCCGCGTCGGCGAGCGCGAGCACCCGCCTCGTGGTGTCGTAGATCCGGGTGGCCCGCTGCCGGGCCCGGTCGAAGCTGAAACCATCGATCTCGTCCGCCACCTGGATCACTCCACCCGCATTGACCACGTAGTCCGGTGCGTACAGGATGCCCCGCTCAGTCAACAGTTTTTCCACCCCCGGGTGGGCGAGCTGGTTGTTCGCGCCGCCCGCGACCACCTTCGCGCGCAGCACCGGTACGGTGTCGTCGGCCAGCGCGCCGCCCAGCGCGCAGGGCGAGTACACATCGATGTCCGACGTAATCAGCGCGTGCGTGTCGGGTACCAGGTCCACCTGCGGGTACCGCCCGCGGACCCAGTCCAGCGCGGGCTCGGACACATCGGTCGCGACCACTGCGGCGCCGTCCTCCAGCAGGTGTCCGATCAGGTGCCGGCCCACCTTGCCGGTGCCGGCCACACCGACCCGCCGCCCGGCCAGCGAGGGCGTACCCCAGGCGTGCTCCGCCGCGGCGCGCATGCCCTGGAAGACGCCCCACGCGGTCAGTACCGAGGAGTCTCCCGCCCCGCCGTTGGCCTCGCTGCGCCCGGTCACGAACCGCGTCTCGCGGGCCACCAGGTCCATGTCCTCGACGTAGGTACCGACGTCGCAGGCGGTGTAGTACCGGCCGCCCAGCGACGCCACGAAGCGGCCGTACGCGCGCAGCAGCGGCTCGCTCTTGTCCCGGGCCGGGTCGCCCCAGATGACCCCCTTGCCGCCGCCGTGGTCCAGCCCGGCCATCGCGTTCTTGTACGCCATCGCCCGGCTGAGCTCCAGCGCGTCGTGCAGCGCGTCGCGCTCGGTCGGGTACGGGTAGAACCGGGTACCGCCGAGGGCGGGGCCGAGCGCGGTGGAGTAGATCGCGATGATCGCGCGCAGTCCGGACGGTTTGTCCTGGCAGAAGACAACCTGCTCGTGGCCGGTGTCGCTGGTGAACAGTTCCATGGAGACTCCCTTGTGGGGCTGGCTTCCTGGCCGCTGGCCCGCGGGCCTCGGCCGTTACCGGCGGGTGTGCCGGGCAACATCAGACTATCGAGGGTGGAACGGGCGCAACCCGTACCTCCGGCAGCAGCCGGCGGCTCCGGCGTGGCACCATCGCGAACGTGCCCTCGAACTTCGCCGCGTACCTGCGGGTGTACGAGCCACTGACCGCGTTCGACCGGGAGCGGCAGCTGTACTGGCGGCGGTACGTGAAGGAGGGGCGGGCGGTGGCGCCGTTGGACGGCCCGCGGCGGCAGCGTACCCAGGTCCTGGAGGCGCTGGGCGCGGGCTGGAGCCGGCTGCCCGACCTGCCCGACGAGGCGTACGTGCTGGAGACCGACGAGACCCTGCTGATCTGCCCGTGGAACCTGCGTTTCCGGGTGGCGGAGGCGGCGCTGTCGGCCCGGGACGGGGTACCGCCGGTGCTCGCCGACGCGTTCGTCCCGCCCGCGCTGGCCGGGCTCGCCCGGACCGTGGTGGAGGACTGGCGTAACGGCGCCAACGTGCTGGAGCGCGGCGTGCCGCGGGTACACGAGATGGTCTCCACCTGGGGCATCCCGCTGCGCTGGTTCGTGTTCGTTGACCTCGCCGAGAAGCAGCTGTCCGTACGGCCGGGGCGCCGGCTGCTGCGGTACCGAACGGAGATCTCCAAGGCCCGGCGCCGCGCGCACCGTGCCCACTCCGTCTTACGCAAGGCGCTCGGCGACGCGCCCATCACGGAGGCGGTGGAGGAGAGCACCCGGTGGCTCGAAGAGTTCCACCCCCGGTCCCTCGTGGAGCTGGACTATGGGGGGCTTGTGTCTCTTTTGTCAGATGATGCGCTTCAAGGCGATGATTCGCCGGGCTTGGTCGCTGCCGGCCTTGCTGATCTCTCTCACAGTGACGCGGAGGCGGCTACCGCGGTCTATGAGCAGCTTGTGGCCAGGTGGCGGGCGGTGCAGCTGCTGGAGCGGTCCAACTAATTGCGAACACACTTCGTATCTGGCCATTCACAGAGCGTAATTTACAGTCCAAATAAGACATATTCTAGGACAGAAAATCCGGAAAAATCGGTCATTCATCATCCGTCCATCCAGGGAGCTTCGGCCGTTCGGTCCATGTCGGACATGCTGGACTAGCCGGACCATGGAAGCGCGTCGGCCGGCGGGACCCCGGCCGTCGTATCGAAGATACTTGTGGAGGAGTGACCGATGGCATCGCGTACGCACGAGCCTGAGCCGCTGCTGACCCCGGCCGAAGTTGCGTCGATGTTCCGTGTCGACCCGAAGACCGTGACCCGGTGGGCAAAGGCAGGAAAGCTAAGCGCAATTCGTACCCTCGGCGGCCATCGGCGCTACCGGGAGTCCGAGGTACGTGCTCTGCTCCAGGGCCAGATTCCGCAGCAGCGCCAGGGGGACTGAGTCGGGACGCACGCGCGTCGAAGCGAAGACGGATCAGGGGCGACAACGCGGGCCCGGCACGCGTTACCGCCCCTGAACTGTGTGTGAATCCTCCTGCAATAGTGATCCTGTGTTTCCGACCGGCGTTGTGCCTCCACCCCCGCCGCCCTTCCCGCCACTGGTCCGCGTCCCGCCCGCGCGCCGGGCTGACCTCGGGCTCAAGGTGGCCCTCGCCGTCCTGCTGGTGCTCGCCGCGTGCTGCGGTACCGCCGACGCCGGGCTCGTCGCGCTCCGCGCCCACCTGCGCGCCCAGGCCGGTACCGCGTACTTCTTCGGGGACCGGGACGCGCGTACCGCCATGCTCGACGCGCTGCTGCAGCGGCGCGCCACGGCGGTGGCCCGGCACGACGAGGCCGGCTTCCTGGCCGACGTGGACCCGTACGACCCGAGCTTCCTGCGCCGCGAGCGGGACGAGTACCAGAACCTGCTCAGCCTGGACCTGTCCAGCTTCGCCATGACCGTCACCGCCATCGGCGAGTACCCGGTCCCCGCCGCCGCTGCCGTGGTGCAGCGCCGGTACGGCGGCTCGGTGTGGACGGTCTCGGTCACCGTCCGGTACGCGGTCAAAGGGCTGGACACGGCGCCCGTGGCCGAACCGTGGGTGCCCATCTTCGGCTTCGCCGGCGGCCACTGGCTGCTCGCCGGCGAGTCCGACGAGGACGACCTGCCGACCGGGGCGGGCGGGCTGCCGTGGGAGGCCAAGCCGATCGTGGTGAAGCGCACCAACCACGTGGTGGCCGTGGTCTCCGCCGACGAGCAGGAGATCGCGCCGCACCTGCTCAGCCTCGCCGAGCGTGGCCTGACCCAGGTGTTCAAGCTGCGGCCCACCGGCTGGGCGGGCAAGGTGCTGGTGACCGCCGTGTCCGACCGCAACGTCTTCCAGTCGTACTTCCGCGATACACCGGACAAGACATCCGAGGTGGCGGCGATCGCGGTACCCACCTACGACGCGGTGCAGGAGTGGGCGCCGGGCGCGGCGTTCGTGACCACCCGGGTGGTGTTCAACCCGCAAACCCTGGGCGATGGGGACGAGGCGCTGGTACACGACCTGGCGCACGAGTTCACGCACGCCGCACTGGGCCCGCTGACCAGCCGGGACACGCCGATCTGGCTGGTCGAGGGGACGGCCGAGTACGTCGGGTACAACACCGGGCCGGTGGACGACGTGGCGGTCGGCGGGGTGCTGCGCCGGATCGGGATACCCGGGCTGCTGCCCGACGACGCAGGGTTCTACGACAAGGCGGACAACTACCTGGTCGCCTGGCTCGCCTGCCGGCTGATCGCGCAGCGGTACAGCCAGGCCAAGCTGATCGCGCTGTACGGGTTCTTCCACGACGGCGGCTCGGTGAGTGTCGACAATGGACTCCGCAGCACCCTGGGCCTGTCGCTGGACCAGTTCACCGCTGCCTGGCGGAGTTACCTGCAGGGTCTGGCAGCCTGACGAGACCGGCGGTCAAGGCCGCGTACGCCTCGTCCCGGAGTTCCGCGAGCGGGCGGGTACCGCCGCTCGCCTCGAACGCGACCAGGGCCGCCTTGACCGAGCCGGTGGCCGCGACCGCGAGGAGCTGCGGGTACAGGTCGGCGGGGGTCTGGTCCAGCCGCTCCGCCGCGTACTCGGCGATCTCGTCGTGGATCCGCTGGAACAGCACGTGGTACGTGCCGGCCAACTCGGGCAGCTTCACCAGCAGCCGCATCCGTACCAGGATCTGCTGCTGCTGGTCGGGGTTGTCCGACTCCATGTCGCGCAGGGCGCCGGCCACCGCCGCTACCAGCGGCTCGGTGGCGGGGCGCTGCCGCAGGTGGGTGCGGATCCGGCCGGTCAGGTCGTGCCCCACGTCGCCGAACAGCACGTCCTGCTTGGACTGGAAGTACCTGAAGAAGGTCCGTACCGCCACGTCCGCCGTCTCGGCGATCTCCTCCACCGTGGTGCCCTCGAACCCGTGCTCCGCGAACAGCCGCAGGGCGGCCGCCTCCAGCGCGGCGCGGGTCTCCTGCTTCTTGCGCTCCCTCCGGTTGGGGCCGGTCCCATCGTCAGGGTCTGCCATGTGACATAGAATGCCACATCGCGCCCGGAGCCTCGTAAGCGGACCGTCGTATTTGACGTGTGCACAGAAGGTAACGTCAAGGCATGGGGAGGGCGCGGCCTCGGCTGATCCATAACCTGTTGGGCAGCCTGGCCATTCTGGCGATCGTCACCGGCCTCGGACTGGGGCTACCTGCGCTGAACCGCTCGTTGCCCAGCGCCAAACCCGTTGCGGCGGACCGGCCGTACGCGGTCGACGCCAATGTCACGGTGGTACCGCCGCCGGGCGCCACGGTCGATGTGACCCGTACCCGCCCGGCCGGTGACCGGGGTACCGCGCTGTTCCTGCTCGGCGGGGTGCGGTACGCCCTGGTCGCCCAGCCGTTCACCGGTGGCCTGGACGGTGCCGCGGCCGACCTGCGCAGGAAGATCGCCGCGATCAACGGGTACCAGATCACCGGGCGGGAGGTGCCGGTACGCACCGCGCACGGGGTACCGGGCCGGCAGGGCGGGTACGCGTCGCCCGGCCGGGTCGGCCAGTACACCGTCTTCCTGTCCGGTGGCGTCTCGGTGGAGGCCACCATCGCGGGTGCCGATCCCGACCTGCACGCGGCGCTGCCCGCGCTCCAGGCGAGCATCGCCAGCATCGCGTTCGGGGACTCGTCGTGATCGCTGACCCCTCGCCCGTACCGCCCTCCGAGGCCGTCACGCCGCGCGCCGCGCGTACCGCCCCGGTGCGGCCCACGCCGCTGGGCAGCCACTGGCGCGGCTCGGTGAGCACGCCGGCGTTCTGGATGCTGCTGGTGCTGCTCGCGGTCGGCGGGTTCCAGGTCGCCAGGATCATGCGTCCGTCCATGGTGGAGCATCCGGTAGCGACCACTGTCGCGATCGTGCTGTTCGCCGTGTACGCCGTCCCGTTCGTGCTCGTCGTGAACAGCCTGGACTTCCTGGAGCGGGAGCCGACCCCGCTGCTGGTGACCGCCGCCGCCTGGGGTGGCCTGGTCGCGCTGGGCACCGCGGTACCGGCGAACGTGGCGCTGCAGCAGATCCTCGCCAAGCTCGCCTCGCCCAGCCTCGCCGCCACCTGGGGACCGGCGCTGAGCGGGCCGACGGTCGAGGAGCCGCTCAAGATGCTCGGCGTGGTGGTGATCGTGCTGATCGCCCGCCAGCACATGAACAGCGTGGTCGACGGCGTGGTCTACGGCGCCTTCGTCGGGCTGGGCTTCCAGGTCGTCGAGGACATCATGTACGCCGCCAACGCCGTCGACCTGGCCGGGCGCGGCGACCGGGTCAGCCCGGTCATCGCCACCTTCCTGCTGCGCGGCTTCCTCGGCGGGCTGTGGAGCCACACCCTGTTCTCCGCACTGGCCGGCGCCGGCGTCGCCGTGCTGGTACTGCGCCACGAACGTCCACTCTGGACGGTGCGGGTACAGCTGGCCGCCGCCGCGCTGCTCGCCGCGTGGGGCTTCCACTTCCTGTGGAACTCACCGTGGCTCGCCGACGGGTTCGGGTACGGCGCGGCGGGCGTGATCCTCGCCCTGCTCATCAAGGGCATCCCGGCACTGCTGCTGTTCCTGTGGCTGGTGCGGCACGCGGGGCAGCGGGAGGCCGCGTACTACACCAGCAAGATCCTCGACCTGCACGACCCGCGCCTGGCCA
>DATEJJ010000304.1:0-4834 GCA_035278125.1 Rugosimonospora sp. | reverse complement strand
GCCCGGCCGACGGGTAGCGCGTGGTGCGGTACTCGTCGGGCGCCGGCGCCCACTCCTCGCGTACCCGGTTGTCGCGGCGCGATCCGCTCCACTCGTCCTCGTCCGGCACCGGCGCGGTCCAGCTGTCCCGGCGCCCCGGGTAACCGGAGACCGGCATCGAGGAGACCGGCGCGTCCGCGTACTCCCACGGGTCGGCGGGCGGCGGATCGACAGGCATCGGCGGCGGCTGGATCGGGATCGACACCGCCGGCCGCAGGGCGGGGCTGCTCATCTTGCCCACCGGCTTGATCGTGCCGGTGGTGGTCGCCTTGGGCGCGTTCATCCGCTTGTTCCAGGTGACCAGCACCCGTACCAGCAGGCCCACCAGCACCAGGATGCCGCAGAGGATGTAGCTGACGGTCACCCAGGTCTTGGCGTGCCGGCCGGCGAGCAGGCCGTGCACGATCGCCATCGGCCAGGCCGCGTAGGTGGTGATGTGCAGGGCGCGCCACAGCCCGGGGTACGAACTGCCGGCGAACCGGCCGCGGATGATGCCGGTCCAGGTGGCGATGATCATGCAGTAGCTGGCGATCGTGCCCAGGCCCATGTAGATGACGAACGGGCCCTGGCCCTGCGCCACGAACGGCACCACCACGTCGACCGCGCTGGCGTGCGCCTCGGCGATCTTCAGCGAGACGTGGATGGCGAGGAACGCCACCGACGAGAACGCCATGGCACGGTGTACCGCCTGCAGCAGCACCCGGTGGCGGATGAGCAGGATGATGCGGTCGGTGGCGGCGAGCCCGATCATCACGGCGATGGACAGGGCCACCAGGCTGAACACGCCGGAGAAGAACTCCAGGAACCGGTGCGTGTAGGCCAGCGCGACGGCGCCCGGCGCGGTGAAGGTCGCCGCCGCACCGAACGAAACGATCGCACCCGCGGCCAGGAGGACGGGAAGGGAAACGCGGGGCGTGCGTGGTCGGTTGCTGGTTGTCGCCGTGGCCTGAACCGACAACCGACTGTTCTTCGCTATCGCCATATCTCCTCGATCTCTCGCACCGGCGCCGCTGGGGGCTGCGAAGCTCCGCGTCACGCGGTCACTACTGTCGCAAGGGCTACCACCGGTCATTCACGCTCTGCAGTCAGGGGGGTGCAGGCGGCGAGCATTCCCTTGGTAGTTTCCGCTGCGCGCTTCGCAGGGATTGGGGAAGCGGTACCAGGTCGGTCGAGCCTCCTATGTCCGATAGTACGATGACTTCTAATTGACGATCTGCACCGTACCATTGTGGTTTCGAGCGGTCCATGGCGATTGTGTACGCCGATCCGCTACCTACGGTGAAGCGTGGGGGCATCGACGTGAGCGCTCCGTACCGGCCGTTTCTGGCCGCGGTGCGCGTCCGCGTCAGGGGGGCAGTCGTACTCATTGGTATCGGTCTTACCAGGCGCCGCGCGCGTGAGTCACCGCTGGCCGGGCAGCCTTCATGATTAATTAACAACTTCGGTCGCGATGCGTGAAATCCGCCGCCGTTGACCTCATATCGCGTTCACCTGGCTGACCGAGTGTCACTGTGGATCAGTGATCAAAACTACGCTGAGGAGATCCGGACCGGCGACCCCCGCCGCCCGCCCAGCAGATCTGCGAGGACCCGATGCCAGACACGCCATCCGTACAGGAACTGCGCCTGGTGGTCACGGCGCCCGACTATGCGGACGCGCTGCGGTTCTACCGTGACGTATTGGGGTTGACCGAACGCGCGGCGTATTCGTCGCCCGGTGGCGAGGTGACCATCCTCGATGCCGGACGTGCCACGCTCGAACTGGCCGACCCGCCACACGCCGCGTACGTCGACGAGGTCGAGGTGGGCCACCGGGTCGCCGGGCACGTGCGGGTCGCGTTCCAGGTGGCGGACACCAAGGCGGGTACGGACGCGCTCGCCGAGGCGGGCGCCCGGGTGCTCGCGCCGCCCACGCGTACCCCGTGGCAGTCGGTCAACTCGCGGCTGGCAGGGCCGGCCGGGCTGCAACTCACTCTTTTCTCCGAGGGAGCGCAGCCGGAGCCGGTCTTTGGCGGAGGCGAGCACCCTCCCCGCCTGCCCGAGGGGCCGGACGTGGCCGCCGACGCGCTCGCCGCGGCCGAGGCGGTCGCCGCCGGGCACGGGCTGCGTGCGGTGGAACTACGCGAACTGGCACAGCACAGGGCAACCGCCGCACTGCTGGCCAAGGTATGGCGTACCACCGAGGCGCAGGCTCCACTGTCGACGGACACGGTACGCGCGCTCGCGCACTCCGGTAACTACGTGGCCGGCGCGTACCACGGGGACCGGCTGGTCGCCGTCGCGGTGGGCTTCTTCGGCAGGGACCACCTGCACTCGCACATCACCGGGGTGGACCCGGACTGGCCGGCCCGGGGTGCGGGGTACGTGCTCAAGCAGCACCAGCGGGCGTGGGCACTGGCCCGCGGGGTACGCGCGGTGCACTGGACCTTCGACCCGCTGGTACGCCGCAACGCGTACTTCAACCTGCAGAAGCTCGGCGCTACCGCGACCGGGTACCTGCCCGACTTCTACGGTCCGATGACCGACGGGATCAACGCGGGCGACGCGTCCGACCGGCTGTACGTGGTGTGGCTGCTGGACTCCCCGCGGGCGGTGGCCGCGGCCCGGGGCGAGCGGGGCGAGGTGGACTCCGCCAGGCAGCGGGCCGCGGGCGCGGCCGTCCTGCTGGACCGCGCCGACGGCGACCCGGACGAGCGGCCGGTACCCGGTGCCGAGCCGCCCACCGACGGCCGCCCGGCACTGGTCGCGGTACCCGCGGACATCGAGGGCATGCGGGGCCGGGACCACCTGCTCGCCGCGGACTGGCGGCAGGCGGTACGGCAGGCGCTGGGCGGTGCGCTGGGCGCCGGGTACCAGATCACCGGCCTGGCCCGGGACGGCTACTACCTCCTGGAGCCGGCCGCGGACTGAGCCCCGCACCGTCCACGGTGGACGGTGCGGGGCCGGGTGCTCAGTTCTTGAGCGCGAGCGCGACGGCGTCCGCGAGCGTGGTGGTCGGGCGGCCGGCGAGCGCGCTCAGCTGCCGGCTGTCCACGTACAGCACGCCGCTGGCGATGGAGACGTCGGAGCCGGCGAGCATGCCGGCGTACGCCTCGGGCAGCCCGAATCCGGTCAGTGCCGCGGCGTACTCCTGCTCCGGCAGGTCGCGGTACGCAATCTCCTTGCTACTCTGCCGGCTCACCTCGGCGGCGAGTTCGGCCATGCTGAACGCGGCGTCGCCGCCGAGTTCGTAGACGGTGCCGCCGGGGACGTCGCCGGTGAGCACGGCGGCCGCGGCGGCCGCGTAGTCGGCGCGCGCCGCGGCGGAGATCCGGCCCTCGCCGGCGGAGCCGAGGATCACGCCGGACTGCAGCGCGGGCGCCAGGTTCTCCGTGTAGTTCTCCAGGTACCAACCGTTGCGCAGCACCACGAACGGCAGGCCGGACTCGCGCAGCAGCCCCTCGGTGGCCAGGTGCTCGGGGCCGAGCGGGTTGGAGGTGGTGTCCGCGTACAGGATGCTGGTGTAGACGATCTGCGACACACCGGCCGCCACCGCCGCGGCGATCGCGTTGCGGTGCTGGGCGACCCGCTGGCCGACCTCGCTGCCCGAGATCAGCAGCAGCTTGCCGGTACCGGCGAACGCGGCGGCCAGGCTGTCGGGGTCGGTGTAGTCGGCCCGCCGCACGACGACGCCCTTGGCGGCCAGGTCGGCGGCCTTCTCCGGGCTGCGTACCGCGGCGACGATCTCGCCGGCCGGTACGCCGCGCTCCAGCAGTTCGGCGATGACGAGGCGGCCGAGGTGGCCGGTGGCGCCGGTGACAGTGATCATTCGTGCTCCCCTGGGTTCCCGTTCGGCGGGGCGGCGCTGCGCCGCTCACCCATACGATGGTACTAACTTTTTGAAAGTACAAGCTTCGAGAAAGCGAAGCAGGCGCTAGTGTGGTGAACATGACGCCGCGATCCGTGTCCACACCGCGTGCCGGCGCGCCCGCCGACCCGGTCGACGCGCTCGTGGCCGACGTCTTCGCCCGCGCCTGCCCGTCGCGGCGGGTACTGGAGACGGTCACCGGCAAGTGGGGCGTGCTCGCGCTGGCCGCGCTGCACGAGGGCCCGTACCGGTTCAACGCGCTGCGCCGGCGGGTCGACGGGGTGAGCGAGAAGATGCTCGCGCAGACCCTGCAAACGCTGGAGCGCGACGGCCTGGTGCACCGCGAGGCGCAGGCGACGATCCCGCCACGGGTCGAATACAGCTTGACACCGCTGGGCACCCGGGTGGCCACCACCCTGCTGGGACTGATCGACCTGCTGGAGGGCGAGATCCCCGCGCTGCTGGCCGCGCAGGAGGACTACGACCGGCAGCGGGACCGGCCGGCCGGCTGAAACCTTCGCACACCTCCCGACCTATCCACTATGGACGGTCGTTGACGATTTGGCGGTTTCCTGAGGATCGGCGGGATCCGCCACACCGGTACGGCAACGTCATCGACGCGTGTCGGTACCACGGGCCGCCCGCCCGCGCAGCGGAGTCCGGCGCGGAGTAGAGTCTGTGCCCTAACACACACTCACCGCCGTCGCGATCGCGCGCGCATCAGGGAGACTTCCGTGAGTACATACAACATCACTATTACGCCCCAGGACGACCCGCGCATACAGACGACCGTTTCGGTCGAGGTGGAGGGGAGCGGGCGGGCGGTACGGGTCACCGAGATGACGGTACGGGCGGTTCAGGGCGCCGGCCTGCCCGGCGCACGCTTGCCCAACGTCGATGTGGAGCTTCTGCTCCGGGCGATCCTGCCGCCGACCGAGGAGCCGGAGCC
>DATEJJ010000303.1:0-2713 GCA_035278125.1 Rugosimonospora sp. | reverse complement strand
CCTCGTCATTGCGGCTGCCGCCGGCGCGTGGAGCTTCTGGGCCAGGAACACCGCGCCGCGCGCCCAGCCCCCGGGTCCGCTGCGCATCGGGGAGGTACGGCTGCCCGGCGGCACCCCGGTACCAGTGCTGGTACCGCTGCTGGACCGGGCGCACCTGGTGGTCACCGGGGACCCCGAGGGCGGTGACGGCGTGGTGGCGGCGCTGCTGCTGCGCGCCCTGGGCGGTACCCACCCGGGCCGGGTGTCCCTGGTCGGGTACGACCCCGAGCAGCTCGGCGGCGGGCTGGCCGGGTTCGCCCCGCTGGCCGGCGCGCAGCTGCTCACCTTCGTCGGGCCGGGTGGCCTGACCGGGCTGCTGGACTCGCTGGTGGACCACGTACGGCGGATCAACGAGACCGTGCTCGCGGGCGCGTACCCGTCGCTGGGCGAGATGGCCGCGGCGACCGGGCGGCGACCGGAGCCGTGGCGGATCGCGGTGCTGCTCGGCGGCGAGGAGCCGACCCGGCACGAGCGGGCGCAGCTGGAGCGGCTCCTGCGTACCGGCGTGGCCTGCGGCGTGCACCTGGTGATCCGCGGCATCCGGGTACCCTCGGTGTCCACTGTGGAGACTGTGACCCTGGCCGGCGGGTACGCCACGGTGAGCGGGTACGGGTCGCTGCCGGTACGGCTGGAGCCGCCCCCGGCCGAGCTGGTCACCCGGGCCTGCCGCGAGATCGCCGGGCAGGTCGCCGCCGGGCCGGTACCCGCCGTCTTCGCCGACCTGCTGCCCGACGCGTGGTGGACGGACTCCGCCACGACCGGGCTCACCGCTCCCGTGGGCGAAGGGCTGGACGGGCGGCTGGTCGAGGTGACGCTCGGCGACTACCCGCCGCACGCGCTCATCGGTGGCCCGTCCGGTACCGGCAAGACGAACCTCATCTACGCCTGGCTGGCCGCGCTGACCACCCGGTACTCCCCCGCCGAGCTGGAGCTGTACCTGCTCGACTTCAAGGAGGGGGTGTCCTTCGCCCGGTTCGCCCCCGGGCACGTGGACCCGAGCTGGCTGCCGCAGGTGCGGCTGGTCGGCGTCAACGTGAACACCGACCGCGAGTTCGGCCTGGCCCTGCTCCGTTTCCTCGGCGAACAGCTGCGCCTGCGGGCCGCCGCGGCCAAGCGGCACGAGGTGACGACGCTGGCCGAGCTGCGCGCGGCCGACCCGGACGGGCACTGGCCCCGGATCGTCGCCGTGGTCGACGAGTTCCAGGTGCTGCTCACCGGGCGCGACGCGCTGACCGCGGAGGCCGTGACGCTGCTGGAGGACCTGGCCCGGCGCGGCCGGTCGCAGGGCATCCATCTGGTGCTCGCCAGCCAGGACGTGTCCGGCATCGAGGCGCTGTGGGGGCGTGGCGGGCTGATCGCCCAGTTCACCCTGCGCATCGCGCTACCCAAGGCGCGCCGCATCCTGCCGGACACCAACCCGGCCGCGCAGGAGATCGCCAAGTACCACGCGGTGGTCAACGCCGACTCGGGCGCGCCGGGCGCGAACCGGGTGGTGCGGGTACCGGCGGCGAGCGACCGTACCGTGTGGAGCGACCTGCAGCAGGTGCTGTGGCGGCGGCGCCCGGCCGGGCTGCGGCCACCGCGCCTGTTCGACGGCGACGCGGTACCCCAGTTGGCGGACGCGGTCGAGTGGGAGAGCCTGCGTCCGGAGGGGGACGCGGGGCCGGCCGAGCCGGTCGCGCTGCTCGGTGCCGCGATCGACGTGTCCGCCCGCTCCGCGCGGATTCGGCTGCGCCGGGCCCCCGGGCGCAACCTCGCCGTGCTGGGTACCCGCGCCGAGGAGGCGTGCGCGGTACTCGCCGCCGCGGCCACCTCGCTGGCCCGCCAGTACCCGGCCGGTACCGCCATGTTCTCCCTCGCCTGCCTGGACGCCGACGCCACCACGGCCGGGCAGGAGCTGGCCGCCGCGCTGCCCCTGCACGCGGCCGTGTTCGGGCGCGACGACATCGTGGACCTGCTCGCGACGTCCACAATGGACTCCAGCCGGCCGCACTTCCTGTTGCTGTACGCGGTGGACGCCGCGGCGGCGGTACTGGGCGCGAAGCGGCCGGGCGGCTCCGGGTACGAGCACCTGCGCCGGATCCTCCACAATGGACCCGAGCAGCGTACCCACGTGCTGGGCTGGTGGCGCTCGGTGGCCCGGCTGCGCGAGGACCTGGGCGGGATCGGCGCGCGGCTGGACGCCATCGGCACCTGGGTCGCGCTCGACGTACACGGCGGCGACCTGGCCCCGGTGTACCCGCAGCCCGGCGGCCCGGTCTGGTACCCGCGCCCCTGGCGCGCCCTGCTGTTCGACCGTGCCGAGCACCGCAGCGCCGAGGTGATCATCCCGTATGCCTGAGGACTACCCGGCGCTCATCGCGCGACTGGTCGCGGTACGGGAGGCGCTGGGCGCGGAGCAGGCCCAGGTGCACGCCTGGTACGCCGAGCAGCGCGCCGCCGCCACCGAGGCGGTGGACCGGGCCGGCGCCGCGGTGGGGCAGGCGGAGCAGGAGGTGACCGCCGCCGAGGAGGCGGTGGCCCGGGTGGACTTCGCCGCCCGCCGGCTCTGGGGTGACCTGGCGAACCGGCTCACCCGGCGGGCGGCCAGGCGGCGCGGGCCGGTACCCGGGCCGGAGGGCGCCCACCGGGGCGAGCAGGCTGACCGACTGATCAGTCAGGTACGGGCGAGGCT
>DATEJJ010000302.1:0-8710 GCA_035278125.1 Rugosimonospora sp. | reverse complement strand
GGACCGCAGGTTCAGGGTGGTCAGCACGTGCCCGCCGGACGGTGCGGCGGTGGTGACGACAGGGGCCGGTGCGGGCGCCGCCGCCAGCGGGTGCGCGGTGGCGGCGCTGGCCATGGCCGGCGCGTGCAGCATCAGCGCGACGGCGGCGATGAGATTCGCGGCGACCCGCTGGGGAAGGCCGAGGCCGGGCAGCCGCAGCGCCGGGCGGCGGCGGATGGCGGCCGGCACCTCAACCAGGACGGCGAGGCTGAACACGGCCCAGGCGGCCCACGCGACGAGGGTCAGGGCGTGCAGGAACAGTTGGCCGTTGTCGCGGGCGGTCAGCGCGTGCCCGATGGCGCGCAGGTTGGGCACAGTGTGCGGCAGCGGGTTGCCGGCGAGCTTGACCAGCAGCAGCGGTACGCCGGCGACGATGCCGACGAGGAGGGCCAACGCGGCAAGGCCGGCCAGGACCTGGCCGGCGCGGCGGGTGGCGCTGGTGCGGTGTCGGGCCACGCGGTGCCCTCCTTTCCACTCCCCCGTGATGCCTATGCCACCACGACCGTGGGTTCAGCAATCATGAACACACGGCCTTACCCGGTCAGCAGTTGCGCGGTCGCGTGACCGGTGACGGTGGCCTGGTCGATGCCGACGAGATTGAGCATCACCGTGTTGTAGGTGATGGTCACGGTGACGGTCAGGTGTACCCGGTCGCCGGCAACCTGGACGGTGCCGGTCACCCCGGCCGCAGCCAGGTACGACTGGGCGGCCGCCACCGCCAGGTTCGGGTCCAGGATTTTGGGTCCGCCGGCGATGGCCTGCCCCGCGTCGAGGGCTTGCCCGCCGGCCCGGGCGGCCTCGGCGGCGATGTTGTTGGCGCGCTGCAGCTGGCGCAGCCGGCCGCTGCCATCGACGGTCAGTCCGATCATGGTGATCAGCGCGAGCAGCGCGATCGCCAGGTACACGCTGACGCGGCCCTCGTCGCCGGCGATCGCCCGACGCAGCCGCAGCGCCGGCGAGCGGGTTGGGGTGGGGTCCTGGCTCATGTGCGTGCCCGGTACTCATCAAGGGGGGATACGAACGACGCGGTCAGCGTGCGTCCGCCTGGGACGCCGGGCAGTGCGGCGAGGTCGGCGAACGACACGTGGCAGACCACGGTGACGCTGACCGAGGCCGGCGTGCCCACCGGGACGGCGAAGCCGGCGGTGTTGACGGTGACGGTCAGTTGGTTGCAGGCCAACCCCTGCTGGGCGAGGGTGTCCAGCGCGGCGGCGCGAGCCCGGGTCTGGGCCAGCGGCGCGGTGCGCGACAGCGACGCGGCCCGGGCGGCGTCGTGGGCGGCGAGGTCGATCGCGCCCTGGGCCATGACCTGCCGGCCGGTGACCACGGCCAGGACGATCAGGTAGACGAAGCCGGGCAGCAGGATCGCCAGCTCCACCGAGATGGAGCCGCGGTCCCGCCGGTCCCGTCGACGGCGCAGCCAGCCGGTCATGGCGCCACGTCCGTGGTGAACCGCTCGACCCGCCCGTGCGCGGTCTGCGACACGCCCCAGGTGAGCACGAACGGGATGCTGGTGCCCGTGACCGTGGCCTGCACGTCGTCGCCGTTGCGGGTCACCCTGACCTGGGGGTTGACCAGCCAGCCGCCGGCCTGGGCGAGGAAGTCGTTGGCTCGGGTCACTCCGACGCCGTCGGGCGCGTTGTAGCCACGCTGCGCGGTGACCGCCTGCTGGGCGGCGTTGAGCGCGACGTCGCGGGCCAGGAACCAGGTGGCTACTTGGATGGCGGCGAAGGTCAGCAGGATGATCGCGGGGAACAGGATGGCCAGTTCCACCGCCGAGGAGCCGCGGTCGTCGGCGAGCCACGCGCGCCAGCGTCGAGGCCCGCCAGCCGCGGCTGGCGGGCTCTCGGCGTTTCCGCGAGGTCGTGACGTCGGCATCCGATCACGGCCCACCGGGGTTGCCGTTGCCGGGGGCGGAGTTCATGAAGCCGTTGGCCTTGGCCACGGCCCACGCGACCACCGCTGCGGCCAGGATGGCCAGCCCGGCAATGATGATCGAGGTGGGCACTGGGTTGTCGCCCCGGTCGCGCTCCTCGTGGCTGGTGATGTCGTGCAGGCGGGCCGTCAGGGCGGCGGCGAGCCGGCTGGTCAGGTTCTGGTACATGGGTCGTGGTTCTCCTCCCGTGGTGTGCTGCGGTGTTACAGCCTGGTCATGAAGGGGTAGAGCACGGCGGCGACCAGGACGAAGACGAGGGCGGCGCCGGGGATGTCGAGCCGGCTGGTGACCGACTCGGCGCGGGCCAGGGCATCGGTGCGGATCTGGTCGCGCAGCGAGTCGGCCTGCTGGCGTAGGGTGTGCTGCACCTGGGCGCCCTCGGTGCCCGAGGTCTGCATCGTGGCGCCGATGTCGCCCAGTTCTGGTACGCCGATGCGGTCGGCCATCTCGCGCAGTTCCTGCCAGGGGAACCGCAGTTGCATCTGGGCGCGCAGCAGCGCCTCGCGGATGCGTTCGAACACCCACCCCTGGCACACCGTGGCGGCCTGTTCGAGGGCCTGGACGGGGCCGTGCGCGGCGGACAGTTGCAGCGCGGTCAGGTCCAGGTAGGTGCACACCGCGCGGCGGAACTCGCGGCGGGCCCGCTCGGCCTTGCTGATGATGTCGCGGTGGGCGACGAGGATGAACAGCAGTGCCGCGGCCAGGCCCGCCGCGGCGGGAATGACCAGGCCGAAGCTGATGCCCAGCACGGCCAGGACGATGCCCAGCAGCGGCGGAAGGGCCAGGCCGATCAGCCCGGAGACCAGCAGCGACACCACGTACTGTTCACGGGTGCGGCCCAGCAGGGCCAGTTCCCGCTCGGGGATGCGCAGCAGCCGGGTGGCGCCGGCCAGCCGCGGGTGCTCGCTTGTGCCGGCGGCTGTGCTGGGCGGTTCGGCCTGCAGCCGGCGCAGCGCCGGCCCGAGTGCGGGGGTGGCCGGCAGCAGCTCGCGGACGAACAGGAACACCCCGGCGCCGAGCAGGCCACCGCCGATGATGCCGACGGGCTGCTGCCATTGCAGGATCACAGGTTCACCTCCTCGGCGCGTGGGGTGCTGAGGAATCGCGGTTCGCGCGGTGGCAGGCTCATGCTGCGCACCCACAGCAGCAGCGCCACGAACACGCCGGCGAGCCCGGCCATGACCAGTTGCCCGGTGGGGGTGGCGTAGGGGCGCATGTACTCGGCACGGGTGGCGCCGTAGCCGACGGTCAGCAGGGTCATCCCGGTCAGGAACTTCACGGCGAAGCGGGGCTGGGTGCGCTTGGCGTCGACCTCGCGTCGGGTGGCGACCTCGGCGGCGGCCGCCGAGGCGATGGAGCCCAGCACGTCGCCGAGGTGTTCGCCGCGGTCGGAGAGGTTGAGCAGCAGCGCGGCCACGACCTGGTCGCAGACCGGGTCGGCGATGTCGTCGGCGAACATCAGCAGCGCGATCCGGGCGTCCCAGCCGGCGCGCAGCCGGGCGGCCAGGTTGCGGACCTCGTCACCGATCTCGAACGGGGTGGTGGCGGTGCTGGCGATGATGGCCTGCTGCAGGCCGACGCCGGTGGTCGAGATGTCTTTGAGGCGGCGGGTCCACTCGCCGACGGCCTCGATGCGGGCAATCGCGCGTTTCTCGCCCCGGCCCACGGTGAACAGCCACGGGATGCCCGGCACGGCGACCACGACGATCAGCCCGACGACCGGCATGCCGGTGGCCAGCCACGCGGCTGCGCCGCCGACCACGCCGACCACCAGCAGGACGCGGCGCAGCCGTCGCTCCGGGGCGCTGAGCCCGTCACCGGCCCACAGCCGGCCCAGCCACTGCCGGGAACGGGCCGGCGGGCGGGCTGGGCGGGTGGTGCCCACGATGGCCACGACGCCCAGAACCACCCCGGCGGTGATGAGCACCCCGGCCAGTTCGGCAAGCAGCTTGATGTTCACGAGGCGGCTCCGAGGACCGTCTGGCGGCGCCGCTGCCAGGCACCCTGCCCGGCCTCGATCCACCGGGACAGTTGCCGGGGGTCGTAGCCGACGCGCAGCAGTGGATCGCGCAACCGGGCCGGCAGATGCTTGGGGACGCCGCGCCCGTCCGGGCCGGGCCCGAAGATGGTGGTGGTGGAGATGCGTCCGTCACCGACGCCGTCGACCTCCTCGATGTGGGACACGAAGCGGTGCTTGCGTCCGCCGATTGCGGTCTCGTCTTCGACCGTGACGTACACCAACAAATCCAAAGCGTTGCCGGCCATGCGCCGGGCCAGCTCGGCGGTCATGTCCTTGCCGTAGGACAGGGCCAGTTCGATGATGCGTTCCGGTACCGCGGTGGGGGTACGGGCGTGGATGGTGCACATCGAGCCGCGGCTGGTCGTCATCGCCTGCAGCATGGGCACGATCTCGCGGGAGCGGACCTCACCGACGATGATGCGCAGCACCCCCATGCGCAGGGCGAGCGGGATCAGGTCGGCGATGGTCACCTCCCCGGCCGGGCGGCCGGTCGCGTCGCGTTCGCCATGGCCCTCACGGGCCTCGAAGCTGATCGCCGCGGGGTGCCGCGGGCTGTTGTGCAGGCCGAGCTCGCGGCTCTCCTCCAGGACGACGAACGGCTCGCCGGGCAGGATCTCGCCGGCCAGCGCGCGCAGCAGGGTGGTCTTGCCCGCGCCCGCCAGCCCCGCCACCATGATGTTGGCGCCCGCGGCCATCGCCGCGCGCAGGAAGTCCCGCATCAGCGGGTCGACCATCTCGTCCAGGTCCGGGCGTGCGCCGGCGACGTCGTCGAGCCGCACATCGAGGGTGTTGTGCTTGCGGATGACCGCCACTGGCCGGTGCGAGACCAGGTAGACGGCGGCCAGCCGGCTGCCGTCAGGCAGTTGCAGGTCCAGGGTGGGGCGGCTGGTGGACAGCGACCGCTCGGTGGCACCGGCCCGACGGGCCCAGCCCTGCAGCGTCTCCACCAGTTCGTCGTCGCTGTCGGCCACCGGTTGACCCCAGTCGACGGTGCCGTCGCGGCGGGTGATGCGGACCCGGTCATGTCCCAGAACGTGGATCTCTTCGACGCTGTCGTCCAGCAGCAGCGACTGCAGCCGGCCCAGCCCGACCAGGTCGGCGGCGACCGCGTCGAACAGGGCCTCCTCGTCGGCGCGTGACAAGGGGGTTCCGGTGTGCCGCTTGGTGTCGGCCATCTCCCGCACCAGGGTGCGGGCCAGCCGGTCGCGTTCGCGCTGGCGTTCGTCGTCGTTGGCCTCGGGGTGCTCTCGCAGCCAGCGGGTGAGCTGTTCGCTCAGTTGCCGGCGCAGCAGCCGGACGTCGTCGTAGTCGACCTGGCCGCCGCGGCGCCCCGAGACCTGGCCGACGAGGGCCTCGGGCACGAACACCACCGGGGCGCCGCCGGGCCCGTACACGGGTCCGGCCGCGCTGGCGGGGTGAGGGTGAGACGGAGGCGCCGGCTGCACGGTCACTTGGAAGCCGGTCGGGGCACCATGGCGCGGCCCCACCGGCCCCGGCGCACCGTGTGCGGGCGCCCCGTTGACCGGGGACCCGTTGACGGCCGGCTGGCCCTGGTCGGGCGGCACGAACTCCGGCCTAAAGCGCTTCGACGGCGGTTCCACGAATGGCCTCCCCCAGCACCGCGCGGCGCGGTACCTGTTGCCGGTGGTGATCAATCAGGGCGCGGATCTTCGCCTCGGTGCCGGCCGCGGCGCGCATCAGCGGGCGACTCAAGCGCACGTCCCCGCCATGGGTGAGCGTCGCCGCGGTACGCGCGTCGGCGGGTAGCTGCGCCACCAGTGGCGCCTTCAGTTGATGGGCGACCTCGCCGGGTGCGTACGGGCCGTCCCCGATGACCAGCAGGCCCAGGGCGCTGGTACTGGCGGCCCGTTCGGTCAGTTGCTGCCGCACGGCGTGTACCACCGGTGCGGCGGCCGCGACCGACGCCAGGGTGGGGCGCACCACGACCAGTGCCGCGTCGGCAGCCCACACCAGCGGCCAGGGCGGTTGCGCGGCCGCCGACAGGCGGCCCGCGTCGACGATCACGTCGTAGCCGGGCCGGTTGTATTCGAGCTGGGCGAAGTAGGCGGCCAGGCGGGGCCAGATCGGCGCAAGGGTGCCGGCCTGCGCCGGATCGGTCAGGCCGGGAAGCAGCAACCGGTGCCGGTGCGGCGCGTCCAGGTCGACCAGTTGGCCGAAGAACTCCTCGGCCAGGGAGTCGTTGCGCAGCTCGGCGATCGCCAGGGGCAGCAGGCCGCGGCCGGCGGGCAGTTCGCCGCGCAGGTACCCGGCTTGGATGGACCCGCCGGCCTGGTCGCATTCGGCGAGCACGGTTCGGCTGGCCCAGGACAACGTGCAGGCCAGCCCGGTGGTGGTGACACCGGGGGCGCCTTTGCCGGCGACCAGCGTGATCAGTGCCATCAGCTACCTACCCGCAGCACCATGGTGATCCGGTTCTGCGCGGCCAGGGTGACCACTCGTGGGGCGTCCAGTTCGGACACCGCCAGGTACACCACGACCGAACTGGTGCTGGACGGGTTGGTGCTCACCGACACGTCCACGACGGTGGCGTCGAACTTCTCCGGCGCGGCCGGCGTGCTGGTGCCGGTGACGGTGCCGTCGGCCGGGGTCGACACCAGTTGCACCTGGTCGCCTGGGCGCAGGGTGCGGGCCGGCAGTCGGCTGGGACTCAGGCCCACGCCGACCTGCCGCTGCCCTGGTTGTACGAGGGCCTGGTCGGTCAGTTGCCGGGCGGTCAGCAGGGTGCCGGGGACCAGCGAGACGGCGGCGCGTTTGCCGACGACGCGGGACAGTTGGTCGGCGCCGATCGGCGCCAGCCCGGGGGCGTCGTTGATCTGCACGGTGGTCACGTCGGCGGCGGTGATCTGGCTGCCCACCTGGACCGGTCGGGCGACGGCCAGCACGTCCTGGGTCTTCACCACCGCCATGTAGGCCAGCCCGGCGAGCAGGCCGCCCAGCGCGATGAACAGCACCGCCAGGGCCATGGCCCCGCCGCGGAACCGGCGCTGGCGAATCGCGCGGGGCGCAGCGATCGGCTCGGCCACCCTAGCGGCATCGGTTCGGGTCACGCTGCGGGTCATTGGGTCACCACCTGGGCTTCTCGGATCTCGACACTGCTTTGCGACTGGCTGGTGGGGTTGAGCACGCCGGCCTGTCCGCCGCCGGCCCAGTTGACCGTCCAGTAGGTGGTCGCGGTGATGTGGTAGCGGCCGTGCGGGTGGGCCGGGCTGGTGCTGGCCCGCTGGTAGTGGTGGGTGTAGCCGCAGTCGGGCGACTCACGCTTGCCGTAGCTGGGCTGGTAGGCGGTGCCCGGGTTGTCGCAGGTGACGCTGTTGCCGTCGCCCATGTCCCAGACGATGCGGGTGGCCTGGGCGGTCAGCGTGACGGTGATTCCCCCGCCGCTGGCGGTCGCGGTCTGCGGGCCCCAGGTGCCCGGGGTGACCGCGGTCCACATCCACACCGGGTCGCCGACCAGCCCGAAGCTGCCCGGGGCCGGCGAGGGCGCCATGCCGATCTGGGCGCCGAGCAGGTGCACCTTCGCCAGCGCCTGCTGGGCCAGTTGCTCGGGGGTTGGTCCGGTGGGTGGGTTGGTCACCCAGATGGCCACCACGGTCACCACGCCGCTGCCGGGGGCGGTGAGGCAGCTCTTGACGTACCACCGGCCGGTGGGGTTGTTGTCCAGCGGTGGGAACGGCGGCGGCACCGCGATCTTCATGTAGCAGCCGCCCCCGGCGTAGTCGCCCAGGGCCGGGTCGTTGCACGGCACTGTCACGCCCTGCCAACTGCAGCCGCCACCGCCACCGGATCCGCCGCCACCGTTGCCGCCGCCGCCACCGTTGCCGCCGCCACCGCCGTTGACCTGGCACCACGGGCTCTGGCTCGGATCGCAGCCGGCGTCAGCGCGCGCGGCTGTCGCGGTCAGCAGGGTCAGGCTCAGCAGGGTCACCGCCACCGCCAACGCGCGAGCCACGACGCGGGGGGCGGCCCGGGTCAACATGTCGCCCCGCTCTGCTTGCTGTTGTTGACCAGCCAGCGGCCGTCGGGGTACTGCGCAACCGTGACCGTGGCGCCGACCTTGGTCTGCTTGAGCGCGCTGTTGGGTACCGGCGACTGGTTGGCGGCGTAGACCAGCTTGATGGCGCTGTAGTCCAGGCAGGTCTGCAAGGTGACCGTCGGCGGCTTGGCGGCCATGTCCACCTTGCTGCTGACCACGGTGGCCTTCTGCGCGCCGACCTGGACCTCACCCCGGGACTTCAACTGCTCCAGGCTGAACTTGGTCGACGTCAGCAGCGGGTCACCGAGGTAGGCGGTCAGGTTGGGATCGTCGGGGTTGGCTGTCTGGGACGCCGCCGCGTACGCGGCCAGATAGCCGTTGTACGTGTCGATCGCCTTGGCCACGGCGGGATCCACCGTCGGGGACGGGGAGCCGGCCGGGCTCGCCGGCGCCGAGGGCGGCGCCGTCGTCTTGTTCTTGGGCGAGCACGCACCCGCGACCAGAGCCGTCCCGGCCAGCACGGCGATGATGACGACGCCGGCGCGGACGCCGGCCGGGCCTACGTTGCTGGGCATTGGTCTCCTCCCCCTAAAGACCTGCCCGCCGTCAACATGGTGAGCGGCGGGGCCGGCTCCTCGAGGTCAAGCGGACATCTGGCATGCGGTAGCCGTGCCGGATCACGGCGAACTCGGCGAGCAACGCCGTCCCGGGTGCGCTCAAG
>DATEJJ010000301.1:0-2169 GCA_035278125.1 Rugosimonospora sp. | reverse complement strand
TTGCCGTCCCCGCCCCGCGCGTGGCGACCCCGGCCCAGGTGCGCGTCCATCTCCCCGTTCAGCGCCGCTTCCAGGAACCGCTTGGTCAGCTGCTGCAGTAGCCCACCCTCGCCCAACAGCGCCACGCCCTGGTCGCGGGCCTGTTCGGCCAGCGCCGCGACGGTGTCGTCATCGAGCACCTTCGCGAGCAGATCCTCCCCGGCCGCCGGCGCGGCATCCGCGCCATCGACCGCGGGCTGTGTACGCTGCTTCGTAACGGTTGACGTCAAGAGACCCCTTTGTCCTGATTCCCACCGTTTACCTTACACTCCCACCGCCACAGCAGAAGAGGCAGTATGAAGCCACCGTCGCCTCGCTGGAGGACAAGATCGTCCAGCGGGCCGTCGTCGAGGTGTTGAACGCTGTCTACGAGGTGGACTTCCGGGGCTTCTCGTACGGGTTTCGGCCGGGACGCTCACCGCATGATGCGTTGGACGCGCTCGCGGTCGGGATCGAACGTAAGCGGGTGAACTGGGTGCTCGACGCGGATATCCGCGACTTCTTCGGCCAGCTTGATCGGGCTTGGCTACGGAAGTTTCTGGAGCACCGGATCGCGGACAAGCGGGTCCTACGGTTGGTCGACAAGTGGCTGGCCGCAGGGGTCATCGAGGATGGGGAATGGTCGGCGACGCAGGACGGGGCACCGCAGGGCGGTTTATGTTCAGCTGAACATAAACCGCCTAATGAACAGCGCTGGGTTATGCGCAGCGTGGTCCTGTCGGGCCTGGTGGGAGCGACGTTGAGGATCGATCGCTGCGCATAACGCGTCGAGGATTCTGATCACGCGGTTCGGTAGGTTGCCGGGCTCGCGTGATCGGAGGTCGGTTGCGATGGCGATGTTGTCTGCGCTGGTGTCGGGCCTGGACGCCGAGTTGAGGCGTCTGGGCTATAAGGACTCGACGTTGGTCTGGTACCGGGGCTGCTGGCGGCGTCTGGCGAGGTTCTTCGCGGTGCGTGGCGTGGAGGAGTTCTCCCTGGACGTGGCGATGGCGTGGGTCGATGAGGCGTGTGGCGGCTTCTTCGGCAAGGAGCAGGCGGGCACGCTCAAGCAGACCGAGATCTACCTGTTCAGGGTCGCCCAGATGCTGGAGGACTATGCGGTTCACGGGGCGGTGCTGCGCCGCTACTCGCGGTCGGTGAGCAAGCTGGACGGGCCGGGTGCCGAGGCGATCGCACGGTTCCAGGGGTGGCTTCGGACTGCTGAGCGCTCCGCGTCGACGGTACGCACGTATGGGACCCTCGCTGGGGAGTTCGTCGCGTTCGTGGGCACCCGCGGCGGGCTGGCGCACTGCGACGCCACCGTAGTCGAGGCGTTCGTCGCCACGCTGACTGGCTACCAGGTCAAGACGGTCGAGCAGAAGCTGTGCGCGGTCCGGTCGTTTCTGCGGTTCGCCGCCGCTGACGGTCTGCTTGAGGCCGGCGTACTGGATGCGGTGCCGGCGGTGCGGGCCAGTAGGCAGGCCAGGGTGCCGTCGGTGTGGGATCCCGGCCAGGTGGCCCGGATCCTGGCCGCGATCGACCGCAGCAACCCATGCGGAAAACGCGATTACGCGATCATTGTGCTGATCGCTCGGCTCGGGCTACGCAGCATCGACGTCAAGCGGCTGACCTTCGCCGACTTCGACTGGCCGGGTAACCGGTTGTTCGTGGTCCAGGCCAAGACCGGGCACCGGGTGGCGTTGCCGTTGCTGAAAGAGGTCGGCTGGGCGGTGATCGACTACATTCGCCACGGCCGACCGGTCTGCGACTGCCCGCAGGTGTTCCTGCGCCACCATGCCCCGATCAGCCCGTTCTCCGACCAGGACCATCTGCATCAGATCCTGGTCAAGCACGCCCGGGTGGCGCACGTGCCGGTCAGCGACAAACGCCGCCACGGCATGCACTCACTGCGGCACTCCCTGGCCACCAAGTTGATGGAGGACGGCACACCGGTCGAGCAGATCGCCGACATCCTCGGCCATCAATCAGTTCAATCCACGGGCGTGTACTTGAACCCTCGGGAATTGCATCAGACGGGCGAGTTTTCGCAGGTCGCCTGCTGAGAGTGGCGGGGCAATGTGTTCGTACTCCCGCGTCGACACGCGGCCTGGCCTGCATGACTTGCTCAATGAGCCCGTTAGATGCATGATC
>DATEJJ010000300.1:0-21714 GCA_035278125.1 Rugosimonospora sp. | reverse complement strand
CCGCCGGTTCGTGCTCGCCGAGCAGCCGCTGCAACGCGGCGGTCGACGCGACCAACTCGACGCGGGCCGGGCCGTCCAGCGCCGCCGTGGCCAGCAGTCCGCGCAACGCATCGCGCGCTTCCCGCAGCTGACCGGCCAGGCCCAGCATCCGGGCCCGCCGGATCAGCAGGTCCGCCCGACGGGACGGGTCCTGCGGCAGCCCACCGCACAGCTCCAGCCCGGCACCGTACCAGCGGGCCGCGATCGCCGGTGCGGTCGCGGCGACCTCCTGCGCCGCGAGTATCAGCAACTCCGCGCCCCGGGGATCGACCCCCGACACGGAACGCTCGACGTGGTGCGCGCAGCGGACCGGCGACTGGCCGCGCTCCCGCAACGCGGCCACCGCACGCGCGTGCGCCGCCATCCGCCAGCCCGCACCGCTGCTCCAGTACGTCGCCTCCCGGACCAGCGGGTGCCGGAACCACACCGCCGCGTCGACACAGCGCAGGATGTCGCGGGCGACCAGTTCGTCGAACCCGTCGAGCACCGCCGCCGCGGGACACGGCGCGACCCGGGCCACCAGGTCCGCGTCGACCGGGTCGCCGACGACCGCCGCCGCCTCGGCGACAAGCCTGGCCAGCGGACCCAGCGCGGCCAGGTCGCGCAGCAGCACGGCGGCGACCGGGCCCGGTAGCTGCCGGTCGCGCAGCAGTGGCCCGGGATCGCTCACGCCGCCGGCCGCGAGGGTGCACAACGCCTCCAGGTACAGTGGGCAGCCCTCGGACAGCTCGTACACCCGATCCCGCACCGCCTCGGCCACACCGCGCAGCAGCGGCGCCGCCTCCGCCCGGCGCAGCGGCCGCAGACGCAGCCGTCGCAGCGCACCGCCGCGTACCGCCTCCTCCAGCGACGCGGCCAGCTGCACGGGTACCGGGCGCTCCCGCCGCGCCAGCACCATCAGTACCGGCCCGGCCGGTGGCCGGCGCAGCAGATAGGCGAGCAGGTCGGCCGAGGCCGGGTCAGCCCAGTGCACGTCGTCGAGCGCCAGCACGAGCCCGCCGGGCCGCGCCTGTTCCTCGATCAGCCCGCGGAACCGCCGGTACCGCGGATACCGGTCGGCGGGCTCAGCCAGGGCACGCAGCAGCGGGTCGCCCGGCGCCACCAGCGCCTCGTGGATCAGCGCGAACGGAATGCCCGCCGTGTCCTCCTGGGCGTGCCCGCGCAGGACCGGTACGCCCCGCCGCCCGGCCCGGATCCACAGCTCCCGCAGCAGCGTCGTCTTGCCCATGCCAGGATCCCCCACCACCTCGACAGCCCCGCCGGCACCCGCGGCCAGGCCGTCGAGCGCGGCGTCGACCACGGCCAGCTCGGCGTCGCGACCCACGACGGGGAAGCGGTTTCTCATCGGCATCCATTTATTTTCCCCGCACCGGGCGCCGCCGCACCGCAACCCGGCTGTCATGCATATGAGCCACACCGACCCGGGCGCATAACGGGAATGCCGGCCAGATCGCCTCAACCTGGCTGGCAGACCACCCACCCCAACAGCGAAGCGCGACGAAGCCCGCCCGGGCGGCACGCTGATCAACCCGGAGTCGGCGTGGTGACCTCGCTTCGACCTGCTCGGCCCGGCCGCCCACGGTGAGTAGCCGGCGGCTACCGCAAGTGGTACGACTTCCACCTGTAGCCAGCAACCTACCGATCGGGTCGATCGCGGCCCGCGGCGGCCGTGGCGGTGCTCATGGCCAGTACGGCGTCGCGGCGGCGCAGCATGCCCAGCGGCGAGGCACCCGTGGGGTCCGCGACGCCGTAGATCCAGGTCGGACCATCCGGGAGATGGTCCAGCGCCGCCCGCGCGGCATCGCCCGGATCGGCAAGATCTCCGTAGGGTTCGCCTGCCGCGTCGAACACCCGGCGCAGGGAGGGCGTGTCGGTACGGCCGAGCACGAGTGCGAGGACGTCGACGCCGGCGGTGTGCCACTCCGCCCACAGCGCCTCGGCCAGGATCAGGTCGAACGCCTTCGTAGCACCGTAGGCCGCATGTGTGGCGCCGCCGGCCCACGCGGCGCCGGACGTCAAGAGGATGAGGCCGCCACGCCTCCGGGCGACCATGGCACCGCCGAAGTGGTGAGCGGCTTCCAGCACGGTTGTGCAGTTGCGGCGCACGAGCGCCAGGTGCGCGTTCAGATCCTTGTCGAGGAAGGCGGCGTTGCGATCGTCGCTGCCCGCGTTGTACACGAAGAGCCCGACCTCCAGGTCCGAGGTCCGGTCGGCGAGCTGCGACAGGGCGTGCGGGGCGCTGAGATCGAGTGCCACTGTCCGGGCCTGGACGCCGTGGCGTACCCGGATGTCATCGGCGCACGCCTCGAGTACGGGCACGCGCCGCGCCACCAGGACGACGTTGATGCCGCGGGATGCCATCGCATCCGCGAAGGCGGCACCGATCCCATCGGACCCGCCAGCGACAACGCCCCACGGTCCGTACCTACTTGTCATCGCGGTCATCACCTCTCGATCAGGGCCAGAAGCTCGCGGGCCGCGCGGACGCACCGGCGGGCGCTACGGCCGAGATCGGGATCAGGGCTGACCGTGTTGACCCGCGCCACACCCGGCTCCGCCATCGCGTCCAGATCGGCGGCGCTGTCACGGATGTCGCTGCCCGCACGCACGGTGAACCCCTCACCCAAAGAGATCGATACACCGCGCGCCCCCATCGCGGCCACCATCCGGCGCCGCAGCGCGGCGTCCTCGCGCAGCGAGTACGGCGGGTAGCCGTGCGGGTTGTACGGGCCACCGGACGGCGCCACGGCGACGTACCGGCAGCCCAGGTCGGCCGCCAGGTGGACGAACTCGACCGGCGGCAGCCCGAACACGGTCTGGTGCTCGATCCCCAGCCGGTCCGCGTCAGCCACCCTCGGCGCCGGTGGCGGGGCGGAGCACCTTCTCGGCGACCGCGTCGGAGGACAGCACCGCCCCGATGACCCCGAGATCCGCTCCCGCGTTGCGGGCCACCTCGCGCACCACGGTGACATCCTTGAGCATCAGGCCCGCCAGGCGCACCGCCACGGCGTCGACCCCGCCGCGGGCAACGACGTCCAGGGCGCGGCTGGCGCCGCTGCCGTGCTGCACCGCGGCCAGGATCGCCGGCTCCGTGATGCCGAGCGAGCCGGCCAGGCGGACCGCGTCGATCGCGAGGCCCACCTGGGCGACGAACAGCGCATTGTTCACCAGCTTGACCCGCTGGCCGTTGCCGACCGGCCCGACGTACATGACTGGCTGCGCGTACGCGTGCAGCACCGGCCGCAGTTGCTGCAGGACGGCTTCGTCGCCGCCCACCCACAGCGTCAGCTGGCCCGCGGCGATGTCGTGCGGGCCGCCCGACAGCGCCGCGTCCAGGACCCCGATGCCCCGGTCCGCGCCGCAGCGGGCGAGCTGTTCCGCGGTCGCGGGGTCGCAGGTGGTGTGCTGGATCAGCGTCGCACCGGGTTTCATGGCCGCGACGGCCCCGTCCGGGCCCAGGCACACCGACCGCACCTGTTCGTCGGTCAGCACCACGACGAACACGGCGTCGGCGTCGTGGACCGCCGCTGCCACGGTGCCGACGCAGGTCAGCCCGTCGGCCTCGGCGGCTGCCCTGGCCGTTGGACGGCGCACCAGCACCGTGGCGTCGTGCCCGGCGGCAACCAACCGGTCCAGGATCGGCCGGCCCATCCGGCCCGGCCCGATGAATCCGATCCTCATGCCGGCGCCAGCATCTCGCGATGTCCGGGGGTGCCGTCCAGCGGTGCGTTGATCCGCTCGGCGATGCGCCAGCCCTCGGGGGTACGCACCCAGCGCCAGGTGTTCGCCGACACCCGGAACACCCAGAACCGACCCGCCTCAGCGTCCCAGCGCAGCTGCAGCGCATGGCTGCGGCCGGTCGCCTGATCACCGTCGACCACGATGTGCGGCACCGTCAGGACATGGCCACAGCCGCCGCGGATCAGGTCCTGGTGACCGCCGTTGACCATGGCGATGATGTCCTCCCGGCCCCGCATCCGCAGGCCGGGTACCGCGTCGAAAACCCCGTCCCCGGTCCACAACGCCGCAGTGGCCTCGGCCGAGCCGCTGTCGACCGCGGGTCCGTACTGGGCGACCAGTTGCATGATCTCGACCTGGTCGGCCAGGACTCGGACCCCCGCTGCCAACGCCTCGACCGTGGCACGAAGCTCTTCCATCTCACTCATCCGCAGTCCTTTCCCGGCTGGGTTCAGGGGACGACGACGATACGGGCCGGCCCGTGGGCGTCACGCGCGGCATGCAGCGCCGCGGGTACCTGGTCGATCCCGACGCACGCGCCGAGCATCGGCCGCACGTCCAGCCTTGCGGAGCAGACCGCCGCGAACGCCTCGTCCCAGTGCTCCACCGACGGACCACCACCGAACTGGATGCTGACCCCCTTGCGCTTCGCGGTCAGCGTGTGCAGCAGATCGCCCTGCGGTGGGCCGCCCATCGAAAAGATCCGGGTACCCCGCACACACCCCCTGATGACCGAGTCGAGCACGCCCGGCACACCCACACACTCGAACACGACACAACCCGGCGGCCCCGCGGACGCCAGGGCAACCTCACGCCACACCTCATACGGCGAGTACTCGGCTGGATCGACGACCACGTCGGCGCCCATGGCCCGCGCGGTCTCCCGCCGCGACGCCACGAAATCGACCGCCACGACCGGACCCACACCGAGGCTGTGCAGCGCCGCGACCACCGACAGCCCGATCGCACCACAACCGACGACCAACGGCACCTCGTACGCCGCGACGCTTGCCCGAGACGCGGCCGACCAGCCCACCGCCATCGCGTCGGCGATACACACGATCTCGCTGGGCAGATCCGAGACCACCACCCGGGTGATGGCCTCGGTCAGCAGGAAGTACTCGCCGAACCCACCGGGAGCCTCCGGGTTCTGACCGATGATCCTGCGGCCTCCCGCGGTACTGAGCACCGGCAACGAACTGACCCGCGTACCGACCGGGATCCGGCGCTCGGTGCCCGGGCCGTAGCCGAGGACCTCGGCGCAGTACTCGTGACCCATCACGATGTCCACGCCCTGGTCGTAGGTCGACATGCCGCTGTCGTCGTCGGCACCCGCCTCCGGATGGTCCATGAAATGCAGATCCGACGCGCAGATCCCACACGCCAGCGAACGCACCAGCAACTGACCCGGACCGGGTACCGGATCCCCGATCACCCGCGCCCGCACCGAACCACCCCGCAGCACCGCAGCCCGCACGCGCTTCTCCTCCCTGTCCTGCGACTGTAGCGCCGCCACGGCGATTACAGAAGAGAGTCTCCTAATATTAGGGGCGGCGCTACGATGTTGGCATGGCAGAGACTCGCCAACGCCCGGGCCGGCCGCGGGATACCACCATCGACCAACGGGCCCTCGCGGCAACCCGCGAACTGCTGGTGGAGCGCGGCTTCGACGCCACCACCATCCAGGCCGTCGCGGAACGGGCCGGCGTCCACGCCTCCGCCCTCTACCGACGCTGGCCCTCCCGCATCGAACTGATCGAGGAAGCCACCTTCCCCGGCCTCAACCCGCTCAGCGTCCAACCCAGCGGAGACCTCCGCCGCGACCTGCGCCGGTTCATCCACGCCTACCTGGCGGTGTTCAACGAACCCGCATCGAAGGCTGCCGCCGCCGGCCTGCTCGCCCACCACCAGGCCACCATCCGCCCCCGCACACCTGAGATGTACCTGCGCGTCTCGGCCCGCCCGCAGTTCCAGGACATCCTGCGCGCCGCACCGCCCGGCAGCGTCGACCCCGCCCTCAACCCCGACGACGCCTTCGACATGCTGCTGGGCGCCATCCTCGTCCGCGTCCTGGTACCCACCACCGCACGCCGCCCGGTCGAACGCACCGTAGAGATGATGCTCCGGCTCCTACGCACCAACCCCCGGCAAGACTGACGAGCGCTCGAACAGCGGCCGGCACGAACGGGAACGTCGTGCAGTCGGACCGTGAACCGGGTGGGGGGATCCGGGTGGTGACCCGCTGGTTGAGCGCCACCTGTGCGGCGTCCAGGACATAGTGCATCTGACCGGTGTTGATCGGCTGCGCGCAGGTGAAAGCGATCGTGCCCGTGGGTGGGTTGAGCATGGCGTTGAACGCCTGGTTACCGGTGGCTCCACTGCCGTTTGCCGGTGATGCCGAGGGTGGCGAGGTGGGCGCCCGACTGGGTGGCGCACAACGAGCTGATCCGCGACGGCTTCGCCTGGGTGGGAGTCTCCGCTCAGGCGGTCGGCCCACGCCACCAGCGATCCGCGTGGTGTACGGCGGCGTGCTGGCCGGCGTCACCTGCCAGCGCCCGTCACCGCCTAGGGCCGCCGTTGAAGATCGGCGACGGGTGCGCCAGATTTGATGGCCCGAGCCGACCAGCCCCCGGGAGAGCGCCTGGCCACCGGCAGGGAAAGACGCGAGATTGACTCACTTGACTGTCTGTCTCTAGGTGGCTACTCGTTCGCGCTTGACAGGTCGCGACGATTCGACGCATGCTGCTAAATGCGTTCATCCAAGGGATTCAGCGTCGTGTGGAGGGTTCTGAAAGCCGACTGTCCGGCCCCGACACAGGTGGGCCGATCGCAGCCAGGATGCCCTCTGTCATTGTCCAGAAGGGACTCGAAGCCTATCAGCGTCCTACCGTTGGTCTGAATGACGTTTCTGGTGCCCAGGCTCGCCCTTTGCCCGGCCGCGCGTCGACCTCATATGGCGTGTTGCCATCGCTGATCGCGCAGCCCGAATCGGTGTGGGGCAAGTGGATCGTGAGGCGGGGCGGGCTGTTCAGGAAGGGCACCAGCGCACTGGGGGAGGGAGTGGCGCGCAGGTGTCGGCGGATCACAGGGTTCGGGTATCTGGTGTTCTCGGAAGTCTGCTCTTTCCCGCCATCGGCGTCATCGCCGGGGTAACGGCTTTCGCGGTTCTGTACTTCGGGTGGCCTGCGGTCATCCCCGGTCTGGATGCGCCGCGGCAAGCGCCCCGACCGCAGGCCACGGATCGGGCGGGCGCCGGGCCGTCAGCGGTACGGGGGCTGCAGGTGGTCGCGGGCGACGGTGCCATCACGGTTTCCTGGCAGCCGCCCGCAGACGCGTCGGCCGCTGCCGCGTACGTCGTCGAGGCGGTTCCTGACGACGGTGACCTGGAAACGCGGCGGTGTGCCACGACGGCCCGGTCCTGTGTTGTCGGCGGCCTGACCGACGGTGCGCTGTACAACGTCGCCGTGCGCACCGAGGACGATGCTGGTGCGCTGTCCGCGCCGCAGCGGGCCGAGGAGACGCCACGTCCGGATCTGCTGGTCGCCAGCTCCTCGGCGTTGTGGCTCGACGCCGCCGACCCGGCGACCCTCGACCTCGCCTCCGCCTGGCCAGCAGCGGGCACGGCTGCACTCGCCAGCCCCGCCTCCGGGGCGATGAGCGGGGCGGTTGGCAGCGTCCTGCGGTGGCATGACAAGTCCGGACGGGGCATCGTCGCATCCCAACCGGCCGCGGCCGGCCGGCCGCTGCTTTCGGTGTTGGGCAAGCGCGCGGCGCTGATGTTCGCCGGTGCCCAGAACCTGACGTTCGACGGCAGCCAACTGCCGTCCGGCAGTACGGAAAGCACGGCCTTCGTGGTGGTACGCGAGGACGATCCCCATGCGCCTTCGTCCTGCTTCGCGCACGTGCTGGCCTGGGGGGCCAACCGAACCGGTCAGGCGCGGGCAGTCCTGAAGGGATGTTCCACCAACATGGCGTATCTGGACACCTTCGACACCTGGACGGCCATGAAGCCGGCGAAACCCTGGCCCACGGGCCAAGTCGCGTTGCTCACCGCCACGGTCACCCGTTCCGCGGTGGAGGTACGAATGAACCGTCGGCCGGATTACACCTGGCCGATCCCGGCGGCCACCCCGCTGGTCACGGGAATTCGACAGGCCGCTGCCATCGGCGGTGCACCATGGTGGCGCGACAGCGCCGGCTGGATCGGCCTGATCGGTGAGGTGATCGTCCTGTCTGGGCCACTCGGTACGGGTGACCGGAACCGGGTCGAGCAGTACCTCGCCCGCAAATGGGGCATCCCCTGAGAGGGGTGCGATCAGCCCACACCGGCCACGAGAAGGACTTCAGACGTGTCGTTCCCAGAACGGTATCCGGGCTCCCTTGCCGTGGGACTCCAGGCCACGAGTCCCCAGGCCCGCGGCGAGCGCGAGTCATTGACAGGCGAGGCGAAAAGCCTGTACCGCTCGATCCTGCGGCGGGTACGGATCCCCTACGCCGAGTTGCCATCGGTGTGCGGCATGCCGCTGGTACACGCCCGGTCCACCCTTGCCGAGTTGGATGCCCTGGGCCTGGTGTATCTCGATGACGGTTGGCTGGTGGCGGTGCCCTACGACCACGCAGTCACCGCGCTGCTGACCAGGCAGAACCAGATCCTCGAACGCGCCACAGCGCAGGTCCGCGAGATCCAGTGGCGGCTGCACCTGTTGGTCCGGGAAGGTGCATGGCTCAGCGGCGACAGCGCCGGCACCGTGCTCGCGATGTCCGCCACCGAGAACACCAACCCGGAAGTCCATTTCACTGGGACCCAGGCGCGAGCCGATCTGGCTGTGCTGCATCCGGGTACGCGATTCAGCCAGGGCATTCTGGATGCCTCGTTACGCCGTGCCGAACTCGACCTGGCCAACGGTGTGCAGATGCGGGCGATACACCAGACGGCGACGCTGTCGCACCACCCGTCCGCGACGTACCTGCGGCAGGTCGAGCAGTTGGGCGTCCAGGTCAGGGTACGCACCAGCCTGCCGTTCCGGCTCATGCTCATCGACGGGCAGGCAGCCGTGTGCTCCATACGTTGGCGCGACGCGGTCGAAGAAACCTTGCTACTGCAGGGCAGCCGCCTGGTGGGACTGTTCACCCAACTGTTCGAGTCCATGTGGATCGACTCGGCACCACTGGCCAGTGCGCCCGGCGCTGCACAGTTCGAGGACAGGTCCGGGCTCGCGCCGCTCGACGAGGCTCGGCTGAGCGGCGAGCACCTGGCGATCATGCGGCACCTCGCCGAGGGCGCCACCGACCAGAACATTGCCCGCGCGCTGGGCGTCACCACCCGGACGGTGACCCGGCGGGTCAACGAGATATACACGGCGCTCGGGGCGCGCAGCCGCTTCGAGGCGGGTGCGACCGCGCGACGACTTGGCCTCATATGACGGCCGGCACCCGCGAACCGTCGCCCAACCCGACCGGCGAGACGGCATTCGCGCCCAGACGACCAGTCCCCCACCCCGCACCACCCATCGATGGTGACCTTTGGGCTGCGCCCGGCTCGGTCGTGCGTATCGATGCCGATGCGTGGGGCGAGCAGCTGTTCGGCCCGCAAGGCACGGTACAGCCCCGCGAACCCGCGGCTTCGGGGACGGCGGTCACCGAGGACGCCAGAGAGGGTTGCGAGCCGGCGGCACGGCCGGACTCCGCTGCGCACCCGCGCCGGCGGCGCGCCTCCGGCGGCGTCGCGCTGGTGGTCGCGATTCTCATCCTGATCGCGCTGGGATTCCTGGCGCGAGGGCTGAGTCCGCCGAGCGGGTCGGGTGATCCGACCGGCGGCGGGGCCACGCAACCGATCCCGGGTCAGGCATCGGACGGTTCCGGGGCGACGTTCGCTCCGCCGGCGGGAGTGCTCGGGGCACCCGTACCTCCGGCGACACCGTTACCGTCCAGTACCGCCGAGATCGAACCGGGCGACACCACCCTGTGCCCGATGCGTATCAAACCGCGCCCGCACGGCGCTACCACGGGCGAGGACTTCTGTTTCCTCATCGGATAGCGGGCCGACACCCAGGCGAACGGGTCGTTGGCCAACGACCCGTCAGGAAGGGGGAATATCAATGGGGCGGCATGCCGGGTCGCTCGCCGACGCACAACCCGGATCGCGGCGGCCGGGCCCGCGGCTGGTGGCGACGGCAGCCGCGGTGCTCATCCTGGTATCGGGTGTGGTTGCGGTGCGTACGGCGTTGGCGTCGCGGCCCGCGCCCTCGGCACCGTCCTCCGGCCGGTCGATGTGCGGTACTGGCAAGGGCTGCGCGGATACGCCAGCGACACAGCTCGTACCGGTGGAGGCCCGCCTGCTCGGGCTCGTCCGCGCCGAGCGCGCACAGGCCGGCTGCGCGACTGTTCTGCGGCTTGACAGCCACCTGATGGACAGCGCCCGCGCCCACGCCGCCGACATGCTCGCCAGAGCGTACGTCGACCAGGTCGACCCCGAGCACGAGGGCCCGCAGCAGCGTGCCCGCACGCAGGGCTACCTCGGTGGCGTCGTGGAAGTGCTGGCGGCCGGCTTACCCAACGCCGATGCCGTGTTCGCCCAGTGGACCAACCCCAACAACGCGGCGGCCCAGCCGGTGCGGAGCAAACTGGACGACTGCACCAGGGTCAGCGCCGGCATCGCGTACCGGTCAGGCAAGGTGAGGCCGAGCTTCGGCGACGGCGTCTGGGTGCTGGACATGGGCGACGCGTAGATGGCCGGACGCCATCGCCTACGGGTATCCGGCGAAGCACTGACCGGCGCATGGGAGGTCGGTACCCGCGCGAGCCTCATCGTCGTCGCCGTACTGATCGTCCAATTGTTCGTGCACACGTTCGTCGCGCAGGCGTACCAGGTGCCGTCCGCGTCGATGGAGAACACCCTCAAGGTCGGGGACGTGCTGGTGGTGAGCCGATCCACACCGCGCCTGGCGGCACTGCATCACGGCGACATCATCGTATTCCGCGACCCCGGTGGCTGGGTACCGGCGGACGAACAGCCGGTGACACGTAACCGGTCTGCTGGAGCCGCTGCCACAGCCCGCTCGATCCTGACGTTTGTCGGCCTCCTACCGGCGAACGCGGACGCGAATCTGGTCAAGCGCGTCATCGGCCTGCCGGGTGACGTCGTGTCGTGCGATGGCACCGGTGCGCTCACCGTGAACGGCTCCCGGCTCACCGAACGTTACGTGTACCCCGGCGACGCCGCGTGCACCTCAGCGTTCCACGTCACCGTACCGTCGGGAGGTCTGTGGGTCATGGGCGACCATCGTTCCGACTCTGCAGACTCGCGGTACCACCGCAACCTCCACGACGGCGCGGTACCCATCTCGGACGTCCTCGGCCTGGTCGTGGCCGTGTTGTCCCACGGCCACCTCCGCCTGGTGTGAGTACCATGGCGGCCGGTCAGCGCCAGCACGAGTAATCGAGCGTCACGGTCGTGTACCCGCCGCCGTCGCCGCCGATCGATCCTGTCCCGGCCTTCGTGATGTATGTGCCGCCCTGAGCCTCACAGACATGGAGCATGTGTCGGTACTCGGCCGCCGTGGGCTGCCCAGCATCGAAATAGTCCCAGGCGGTCTGCCAACTGTGGAACACGCGGGTCGTGTGGACACCACGCAACCATGTCGCGGTCACCGACGGGAGGACACTCAAGGCCACCCCGGTGCTCAGCAGCGCCGCACTGAGGAACAATGCGGTGGTGCGCACCGGGCGATGCCCCTGCGGCCCGGCCCGGCCGATCCGCTGGACCTTTACCGAGGACATCCCGGACCTCCTTCATACCACCAATGTGTGGGCACGACGCCAGGGCGGTGGCGGGCGTCCCTGACGCCGCGCCACCGCGTGAAGCCTGTCAGGCACGTACCTGCGCAACGGTCTGCACCGTGTCGCCGCGGAGGGCGGCTATGGCGCTGCTCGCAGCGTTCGCGCCCCCGACGGCAAGGTTGGCCGCGAAGGTGAACGCCGCGCCGACCCAGTTCTGCAGGATCGTCTGCAGTCCGCCGAATCCGTACGCCGCCACAAGGTAGGTGGTGAACACCGCGCTCACGGCGGAAGACAGAGTGGCCTGCCAGTTGCCATTGCTGGTGAGGTATGTCAGCAGCGCGGTCGACAGGAAGCCCCCGAGCGCCGTGATCGACTTCGCGAGGGTGCTCTGCTCAGCGACGGGATGACCGGTGATCTTCTGGTATGTCGCGGTGATCGCGAGAGCGGACGCGATGACCAGGACGAGCCCGCCGACGACCCCAACGGCCGGCTTGACCCAGTTGTTGATGATGGTCTTTGTGATGGTGGGGCCGGAGGCCGGGCAGTCGACGGTCGCGGTCCCGGTAACGGTGCCGTTGGCGAAGGTGAAGTTCGACTGGTGACCGAGCTTTGCCAGCAGATCGTTCATCGCCGATATGAACTCTTCGGCCCCCGCGCCGTCCAGCCCGGTGGCGGCGACGGTTTGGACGTAGCACTGGCCGTTCTCGCTGTAGTAGGTGTCATTGGGATTAGCGACGCTTCCGACATCCTGCGCCCGGGCTCGGGGTATCTGTGAGGCGACAAGGCCGAGGGTCACGAGAGCCACGAGCAGCAGCAGGCCCGTGTACAGGAGCGTACGGCGCGGAGACGCGACGTGGCGACCGATCGATGACATTTGAGTCCTCCCTATGCTGGGCTTTCTTGGGTACGATGCGGCACTCGACATCGGAGCTGACGGTGTCCACCGCGAGGATCACAGGGCATACACCCTCCACTGTGCGATGTCCGTGAACGTCGGCTTCGGCGCGTTGGGGGTCGTCGGGTCATGCCAGAAGAATGCGTAGATGTTGTCTTCCAGCATGTTCGGGCACGGGTCGGCACCGAGGTCGGTGAGATAGAGGCTGAGCGATCTGCCCCAGTCCTCGCAGGTCCACTTCGGGACGGGGTTGGGGTAGATCTGGTCGACGTCCGCGTACCCGGTGGACGCGAGCCGGCTCGCGTCCAGGGCCGGGCACGCGCCGTCCTTCTTGTAGTTCATGCCGAGCGAAATCCGCACCAGCGGGTCCGGGTAGTTCCTTGGCTTGGCCATGAAGCTGTATTCGCAGATGCGCCGGCCGGATTCGGCGTGCGCGTCGGGCATGATGGAAACCGACAGGGTGCCGATCGCCATGGTCACGACGATCGCTCCGGTCAACTGCCGGACGCTACGCCGACGCGTCGGCGCGAGATGGGAGAGGATGTTCACGGTTGACTCCTTGGACGATGTGGTCGCACGGTCAGTAGCCCAGGTCCCAGACGCTGCCGAGATCCCAGATGCGCTGGGTGTTCCCCGTGTCGCCCGGCATGGAACTGGTGACCGCGTAGAACCGGTCGTCGTACATGTAGGTGCAGGGATCGCCGCCGCTACCCGACGCGGGCAGGTTGAGCAGAGTCTGGAACTCCTCGCAGGTCATCTTCGGGACCGGAGCGTGTTCCCAGGTATCCGGCGGCGGCATCCACGAACCGACCGCCGGCGGCAGGTAGACCTTGTGCGGATCGACGTCCGGACACGCGCCGTCCTTCTTGTAGTCCACAACGAAGGAGACCAATCGGCGGTCGGGGTTGCCGACGCTCTGGTTCCACACGTACCGGCAGATGCGACGGCCCGACTCCGCATGAGCCCGCGATACGGGAGCCATCAGCGACAGGGCCAAGGCGGACGCGAGCACCGCCGCGAGCGCCAGACACGGCGGCGCGAGCCGGGAACGTGCCAACGTTTGAAAATGCATGACGATCCTTCCGAAAGAGACAGCATGTGGTGGGCACGACAACGACGACCGTGGGGACGCCTTCGCCGCGTGAGCCGGCGACCGTGACGGCGTGACCGTCCGAGAACTCTCGAGGAGAAGCGCCGCAGGTGACCAGGGATCACGGGAGGCGGCCCACGCGGCGCACCACAACCGATGGCCCGTCGCGCCCCGGTCCCGGCTATCCGCCTGGGGACATCACCCGATGCACCACGACTCCTGGGCGTCATCGCGACGCCCGGCGGGCGACCCGCGACCGCGCCTAAGACACACCTCGACACACAGCGACGCCTCCGCCAGAACGTGTACCACCAACACCGTTGCACGACGCCTCCTCGACCATGGCCGGCCCGCTGAAATCGCGCAGCCACCAACGAAGACATCGTGAGGGATCCATGGCAACGAAGGAACGGGAGAGCACTGCACCAACCAAGACATGTCTGACACTGGACCGCCACCCGACGTGACCGGGACATTCGGCCACCGGTGGGTGCTTTCGCCAACGCGGCCAGAGTGGGCGGCATGCTTCAATGACAACGACCACACCGTTGCTGGTGCCGCGTCTGGCCAGAGACAACCGTGCCCAGAAACGTCGGCGCATTGCGGGCTAGTCGCCGGGCCAGGGCTGCCGGTTCGCGCCGAATTCCATCTGGTCGATCCCGCCACGGTGGACGCCGGCCTTCGCGTCGCGGCAGTCGCATCCCTGGGCGGCGAGCATGAGCTACCCAGACCCGTACGGGCCTGGCGCGGCTACCGACTGTCGGTGCCGGAGCGGCATCGACACCCGCACGGTCTGCCCCATCAGGTTGCCGCTGAGTAGCAATTCGGTCGCCACCCGACCCATTTCGACGTGCGGAAGTGCCGCGGAGGTCAGCCCCGGCCGTAGCCAGGAAGCGATGACGTCGTCGTCGAACGACACGACCGAGACGTCGTTCGGGACTGACAGCCCCGCCTCCGCGAGCGCCTGGTAAACCCCGAAGGCGAGGCGGTCGTTGAGACAGATGACCGCCGAGTAACGCGTGGATGTCCGCAGCAACCACCGCATGGCCTCGTAGCCGTGCTCGGGCTGCCAGTCGTCGCAGGCGGCCTCGCCGTGCAGGCGTACGCCATGGGCGGCCAGCGCCCGCCGGATACCCCGCAGGCGCAGTCCGGCCGCGACAGACACCCCGGGGTTGCGCTCCTTGACCAGGTTACGGCCGATCAGGGCGATACGATCGCGGTGGCCATGCTCCACCAGGGTCATCGCCACCGCGTGTCCGGCCCCCTCGTCGTCAGGCAGCACCGACGTCAGGGCGTTCGTGCTGGTAGCGTTGAGGAGGACCGTTGCCGGGGTCAGCAGTTTGGGAGGCACCTGCAGCCGTCGGGCGGCCATCGCCGCGAAGATGACGCCGTCGACGTGGCGGTCGAGGATGGCTTCGACCTCCAGGCGCTCGATCTCCTTGTCACCGTGGGTCTCGGCGATCAGCAGCACATGGTCGTGCTCGCGTGCCGCCTCCAGCGCACCACGGATCATGTTCCCGGCGTAGGGAGCCGTCGCCACGATGTCAGAGATGAAGCCGATCGTGGCGGTCCTTTTGGTACGCAGGCTGCGCGCAGCGGGATTGGGCCGATACCCGAGTTCCTCGGCCGCGGCGAGCACGCGCTCATGGGCTTCGGCGGACAGCCGAGTTCCCTGCCGACCGTTGAGCACCATCGAGGCTGTCGCCTTGGACAATCCCGCCAACCTCGCCACGTCGGCGAGCGTGACCCGGTACTCACCCATGCACGCCTCCATCAGTCGCCTGCACTACCCACCTGGGACCCTCGTGCCGGCCTGCCCGCCGCACCTTCTCGATGATGCCTCACCGCAGCTGCGGCTCCAGCACGGCCAGGGCGGCGGGCGCGGGCCGAACGTCACCCCGACCACATCGGCAGCTCCAGCACCCACCGGCCGCGGGCGGTCGACCCCCGTGTAGGGGCGCCGCCAAGGGCGTCCGCGACCGCGTCGGCCAGGACCCGGGTCCGCGAGCCCGCCCGGGGATTACCGACCAGCACCACCGGATCAGCGCCACGCCCATCGCCCGTCACGCCGACATATTGTCGCTAACCACATAGGCTTAGTGGACTTTATCGGTACTCCCGACGTCCCAACATTCGGAATAACATACTAAACCTATAGGATTTTAGGAGAAGGATCGATAACCTGTGGGACATGAGTCGGTGCACCCTCCTGGTTCGCCGCCGCTTCGTCGACTTCCTCCGGGTCTGTAGCAGCGGCTGTTGAGGCGACGCGCGATGACGCGCGCCCTCCAGTCGCTTGGCATCCGTTCGGTTCCGAACACCCAGGACCCCGACCAACCAGGGGAGAAACCCCATGCATAGGACCATTGTGCGCGCCGTGTGCGCCTTATCCGCGTTGGCCGTGGCCGCTGTGGCCCTGTCCGGCTGCGGCCAGGCGGCCAGCGGCGCGGCCACCGGCAATCAGGAAGTCACCACCCTGCGGTACCAGGGTTCGGTCGGCGCGGTGACGTTACCCGAACTCGCCGCCGACCTCGGGTACCTCGGCAACGTCACGCTCAAGTGGATCGGCAACACCATCAGCGGCCCGCAGGACATCCAGGCGGCCACCACCGGGGACACCGACTTCGGCGGCGCGTTCAACGGGGCCATCATCAAACTGATCGCGCACCACGCTCCGGTGAAGGCGGTGGTGAGCTACTACGGCGTGGACGCCCTGTCGTACAACGGCTTCTACGTGCTGGACGGCAGCCCGATCACCTCGGCCCGCGACCTGATCGGCAAGAAGGTGGGGATGAACACGCTGGGCGCGCACAGCGAGGCGGTGCTGCGCACGTACCTGCGCAAGGGTGGTTTGAACGAGGACCAGATCAAGCAGGTGACCGAGGTGGTGGTACCACCGGTCAACACCGAGCAGTCGCTGCGCGAACACCAGATCGACGTGGCGGTGCTCGGCGGTACCCTGCGGGACAAGGCACTGGCGCGCGGCGGGATCCACCCCCTGTTCAGTGACTACGGCCTGCTGGGTACCTTCAGCGCCGGCTGCTACGTGTTCCGTACCGAGTTCATCAAGCGCAACCCGGACACGGTACGGACATTCGTCACCGGAGTGGCGAAGGCGATCGAGTGGACACGCACCCAGCCACGCGCCACGGTCATCGCGGAGTTCGACAAGATCCTCAAAGCGCGCGGACGCAACGAGAACGACGCGCAGCTGCCGTACTGGAAGAGCTACGGCATCGCCGGCAAGGGCGGGCTCATCGCGGACAGCGAGTTCCAGACCTGGATCGACTGGCTTCGCGCGGACGGCGAACTGACCCAGACGCCCAAGCTCGCCGACCTTTTCACCAACGAGTACAACCCATACCGGTCGGGTGGGAGCGCGTCATGACCGCCAAGATCAGCGTACGGGGTGTGGGGAAGGTGTTCCCCACCCGGGACGCCCCGGTCGCCGCCCTGGAGGACGTCAGCTTCGACGTCTACAGTGGAGAGTTCCTGGTCATCGTCGGCCCCAGCGGCTGCGGCAAGTCCACCCTGCTGGACCTGCTGGTCGGACTGACCCGGCCCACGTCCGGCACCATCCTGCTGGACGGCGCCCCGGTCACCGGCCACGGACTGGACCGCGGGATCGTGTTCCAGCAGTATGCGCTGTTCCCCTGGCGTACCGCGCTGTCGAACGTGGAGTTCGGGCTGGAGGCCCGCCGGCTGTCCCGCCGGGAGCGGATTGACCGCGCCCGGTACTTCCTCGACCTGGTCGGCCTGTCCGGCTTCCGGGACCGGTACCCGCACGAACTGTCCGGCGGCATGAAGCAGCGCGTGGCCATCGCGCGCAGCCTCGCCTTCGACCCGGACGTGCTGCTGATGGACGAACCGTTCGCGGCCCTGGACGCGCAGACCCGCGACGGAATGCAGGACGAGCTGCTGCGCGTCTGGGAGAAGACCGGCAAGACCATCGTGTTCATCACACACGGCATCGAGGAGGCCGTGTACCTCGGCCAGCGTGTCGCCGTGATGACCGCACGACCCGGGCGGATCAAGACGATCCTCGACGTGCCGCTGCCGCCCCGGGCGAGCACCGAGGACCTGCGCTCGGATCCGGCGTTCGCGCACCACCGGCACGAGATCTGGAGCCTGCTGCGCGACGAAATCTCCAGGGAGGTCCTCGTTGACTAGCGTCATGTCCCGGCCGGTGGCGGCGACCGCGACCGCCGTGCCGCCCCGAGCGCGCAATCGGCGCCGGATCCGGTACGCGCTGGGCGCCGTGGCTCAGCGCACGGTGGGGGTACTCGTGCTCGCGGCGGTCTGGGAGGTGCTGCCGAGGCTGAACCTGCTGGACTCCACGTTCCTGCCGCCGCTGTCGGAGGTACTGCGCTCGTGGTGGGGACTGGTCCAGGACGGGGAACTGCTGCATGACCTGCAGGCCAGCCTGGTGCGTTCGCTGGTGGGGCTGGGCCTGGCCATCCTCGTGGCGGTACCGCTGGGGCTGCTGATCGGCTGGTACAAGCCGGTGGCCGCGCTGCTGACCCCGCCGCTGGAGGTGTTCCGCAACACCGCGGCGCTGGCGCTGTTGCCGGTGTTCATCCTGATCCTCGGCCTCGGCGAGACGTCGAAGATCTCCATCATCACCTTCGGTTGCTTCTGGCCGATCCTGCTCAACACCGTCAGCGGTGTGAAGACCGTCGACCCGTTGCTGGTCAAGTCGGCCCGTTCCATGGGCCTGTCGCAGGCGCGGCTGTTCCAGAAGGTGATCCTGCCCGCGTCGGTGCCGACCATCTTCACCGGCATCCGGCTGGCCGGCGCGTACTCCATCCTCATCCTCATCGCCGCGGAACTGGCCGGAGCAAAGGCGGGACTGGGATACCTCATCACGTACGCCCAGCAGAACTTCGACATCGGCGACATGTACGCCGGCATCCTCACCATCTCCGCGATCGGCCTCGTGGTCAACCAGACCCTGGTGTACCTCGAACGCCGCTTCTCCACGTGGCGGACGAACCAATGACCATCGTGGACACACCACCGTCCACGGTGGACCCGGACTCCTTCCGATCGCTGCTGCGCCACCAGGCCAGTACCGTCACGGTGGTGACCGTGCCCGGCCAGCCGCCCGTCGGGTTCACCGCCACCTCGTTCACGTCGGTGTCCCTGCACCCGCCGCTTGTCTCGTTCTGCCTCAACCATGCCTCGTCCAGCTGGCCCGCCGTGGCCATGGCCGGGCACCTCGCGGTCCACCTGCTCGCCGCCCACCAACAGGAGCTGGCGCGCACCTTCGCCACCAGCGGCATCGACCGCTTCGCCGGCCCCACCCGATGGCAGGCCGGCCCGCACGGGGTACCGCTGCTCGACGGGGCCCTCGCCGTACTCGTGTGCCGCGTGGTACAGCGCGTCGACGCCGGCGACCACGCCGTGGTCCTCGCCGCCCCGCTGCACACCCGGCACCTCGGCACCGGCAACCCGCTCATCTACCACCAGGGCCACTACACCCACCTGACCGAAGGAACCACATGAGCAACCGCACCGGAAGACTCCACCTCAACGCCTTCCTGATGGGTGTGGGGCACCACGAGGCGGCATGGCGGCTGCCCGAGTCCGACCCGTACGCGCACGTGGACGTCGAACACTTCAAAAACCTCGCCCGCATCGCCGAACGCGGCACCATGGACTCGCTGTTCCTCGCCGACGGCCCGGTGCTGTGGAACAACCTCGGCCGCCGGCCGGGCGGCGCGCTCGAACCCACCGTACTGCTCACCGCGCTGGCCGGCGTGACCGAGCACATCGGACTGATCGCGACCGCGTCCACCACCTACAACGAGCCGTACAACCTGGCCCGCCGGTTCGCCTCGCTGGACCAGATCAGCGGCGGGCGGGCCGGCTGGAACATCGTGACCACCGCCGGCGCCGACGCCGCCCGCAACTTCAACCTCGACGAACAGCCGACGCACCGGGAGCGTTACGAGCGGGCGGCCGAGTTCGTCGACGTGTCGTACAAGCTGTGGGACAGCTGGGACGACGACGCGATCCTCGCGGACAAGCAGGCCGGCGTGTGGGGCGACGACGCCAAGGTGTACCCGCCGGGACACACCGGCCGGTTCTACCAGGTGGCCGGCGCGCTGAACGTACCCCGCACCCCCCAGGGGTACCCGCTGCTGGTGCAGGCGGGCTCCTCCGAGGACGGCAAGGACTTCGCCGCCCGCTACGCCGAGGCGGTGTTCACCGCGCACCAGACGCTCGCCGAGGCGCAGGAGTTCTACGCTGACCTCAAGCGCCGCGCCCTGGCGTTGGGCCGCGACCCGGACACCATCAAGGTACTGCCCGGCATCGTGCCCATCCTCGGATCCACTGTGGACGAAGCGCGGACACTGGAGAACGAACTGGAACGACTCATCCGCCCGGAGTACGCCGTGCAGCAGCTGGCCGAACTGCTCAAGGTGGCACCCGACGCGCTGGCACTGGACCGGGAACTACCGGCCGACCTACCGGCCGAGGACCAGATCGAAGGCGCCAAGAGCCGCCGTACCCTCGTGGTGAACCTGGCCCGGCGGGACCGGCTGACGGTACGCCAGCTCATCGGCCGGCTCGGCGGCGGACGCGGCCACTTCACCTTCACCGGTACCCCCACCCAGGTGGCCGACGTCCTCACCGAATGGTACGAACACGGTGCGGCGGACGGCTTCAACATCATGCCACCGGTACTGCCCAGCGGACTGGAGTCCTTCGTGGACACCGTCGTACCCATCCTGCGGGAACGGGGCCTGTTCCGCACCGAGTACGCGGGCCACACGCTGCGCGACAACTACGGCCTACCCCGGCCCGCCAACCCGAACTCCAGTAGCCGGGCACCACAGACAGCAGGCAACGGTGTGACGGCCGGCCAGCCCAGACCCGGTCGCCGGGCCTCCCGATTCAAGCTTGCGGGATCTCCATCTCACCTTCCGGGACGCGCGGTTGACGACGACTCCGCATCGTTCCATAGTTAACCCACTTGGGAGATAGGAATAGTTGACAACGGCTCGTCGAGTCGTCGAGGGATGGCCATAGTGAATTTGAAGATCCGTGGAAGCAGCGCGGCCACGGCGTTAGCCGTCGTGGCCGCCGGGCTGGCCGGATGCGCCGGCACCGCCGCGAACTCCTCCTCGTCGGGCGGGGGAAGCACGGTCACCTTGTCACTGGTGGCGTACTCCACGCCGCAGGCAGCGTACGAGAAGCTGATCGCCGCGTTCCAGAAGACCGACGCGGGCAGGAACGTCAAGTTCACCCAGTCCTACGGCGCCTCGGGCAGCCAGAGCCGGGCGGTCGAGTCTGGGCTGAAAGCCGACATCGTCGCGTTCTCGCTGGAGCCGGACATCACCCGTCTGGTCACCGACAAGCTGGTCGACCCGGGCTGGAACAGCGACCAGTACCACGGCATGATCACCGACTCGGTGGCCGTGATCGGCGTCCGCAAGGGCAACCCGAAGAACATCAAGACCTGGGACGACCTGACCCGGTCCGGGGTGCAGGTGCTGACCCCGAACCCGTTCACCTCCGGCGGCGCCAAGTGGAACATCCTCGCCGGCTGGGGTGCCAAGTCGAACAAGGGCGCGGACGCCGCGACCGGCAACGCGTACCTGCGGGCGCTGTTCGCCAACGTGCCGGTGCAGGACTCCAGCGGCCGCGCATCGCTGCAGACCTTCGCCAGCGGCAAGGGCGACGCGATCATCTCGTACGAGAACGAGGCGATCTTCGCGCAGCAGAACGGCCAGGCCATCGACTACACCGTGCCGGACTCGACGATCCTGATCGAGAACCCGATCGCGGTCACCTCGAACAGCGCGCACCCGACCGAAGCCAAGGCGTTCCTGGACTACCTGCACACGCCGGCCGCGCAGCTCATCTACGCGCAGAACGGGTACCGGCCGGTGGTGTCGGGCGTGGGCGGCAGGTCGTTCCCCACGCCGCCGCAACTGTTCACGATCAAAGATCTGGGCGGCTGGTCGACGGTGAACAAGTCGCTGTTCGCGACCAGTGGCAGCGTGATGGCGAACATCGAGCAGAGGCTCGGCGTACCCACCGCAACCAGCCCGAGCCCATCGAAGTAAACGTCGATGGCAAGCGTACAGACCACGGCGGTGCCCGGTGTCGCGACGTCGGGCACCGCCGACGCGCCGCGCAAGCCGCCTGAGCAACGCGCGGGCCG
>DATEJJ010000299.1:0-3644 GCA_035278125.1 Rugosimonospora sp. | reverse complement strand
GTGCCGTCCGCGCCCACCGCGTGCACGCTCGCGCTGCCCGAGCCGTAGTTCGCCGCGATCAGGTACCCCCGGCGCAGCGCGAGGTGGCAGGGCAGCGCGCCGCCGCTCGGCTGGCTCGACAGCAGTCGCGGCAGCCCGTCCGCGCCCACGGCGTACCCGGTGACCGCGCCGCTGTCCTGCTCGTTCACCGCGTACAGCCGCTGCGCCCGCGGATCCGCGACCAGGTACGACGGGTCCTCGGCGGCCACCTGTCCCAGTAGCGCGAGGCGGGCGCCGTCGCGCGCGTACACCGAAATGCCTGAACCGTAACCACCGACGTAGACCAGTGTGCCCATGCCTAATTGTAAAGAGTATTGACAGAAGATGGGCACTCCGCGAGTCTGACCCTCAACAAAGTCGAGAGAGGGGAGAGGCGGATGGTACCCAGGAGCCGGCTCGTCGCGGTGGCGGCGTTGCTGCTCGGCGCGGGCGCGGCGGTGGCACCGGCCGCGCAGGCACAGGCGCACGACACCGGTGCCGCGCCGCGCAAGGTGGTCAGCGCGTACTTCGCGGACTGGGACGTGTACGGCCGCGGCTACTACGTCAAGAACATCCCGGCCCACCAGCTCAACGTCATCCAGTATGCCTTCGGCGTCCCCGGCTTCGACGCCGCGACCGGCACGCCGACCTGCGGCGTGCTCGACCCCTGGGCCGACTACCAGCAGGTCTACTGGACCGGCGACAACACCGTCGACGGCGTCGCCGACAACCCGGACAACCCCGACCAGCACCTGTTCGGGAACTTCAACCAGCTCGCCAAGCTGAAGGCCGCGCACCCGGGCCTGAAGGTCGAGATATCGCTGGGCGGCTGGACCAAGTCGACCTGGTTCGCCACCATCGCGGCCACGCCCGAGCGCCGCCAGGCGTTCGTCACCGCCTGCCTGGACACATTCATCAAGGGCAACCTGCCCGGCGGCGGCTGGCCGGCCGGCGCCGGCGGCGTGGGCGCGGCGGCCGGCCTGTTCGACGGTATCGACCTCGACTGGGAGTACCCGACCCAGCTCGCCGGCGGCAACGTCGGGTACGGCCCGGCGGACCGGCACAACGCGACCCTGCTGGCGGCCGAGTTCCGCCGGCAGCTCGACGCGCTCGGCGCTGCCAACCACCGGCACTACCTGCTCACCGCCGCCCTGCCCGCGGCGCGCAACTCCACCGCCTACTACGAGCTGGCCCCGTTCGTCTGCGCGCTGGACTGGGCCAACGTGATGACGTATGACTTCAACGTCCCCGGCGGTACCGTCGCCGCACCGGACACGCTGTTCCGCGCCGACCCGCGCGATCCGCACGCCACCGACCGGACCTGGAACACGGTCGGCACGGTCGCGTGGTACCTGCGCAGCGGCGTACCGGCGAGCAAGGTGGTGGTGGGCGTCCCCTTCTACGGCAACCAGTACCTGCGCTCCTCCGGGCTCTACGGCACCTTCGACAACACGGGTCTGGACCCGAACAGCCTCCAGTGGGACCAGACCCCCCAGCCCACGTACCACGATCTGGTCGACCTGGCCCAGCTCGGCTCCGGCTGGGTGGCCCACTGGGACGGGTACGCGGGGGAGCCGTACCTCACCAACCCGGCGGCGGTACACGCGCTCGCCTCGGGCGCGGTGACGGTACCGACGACGATCGTGTACTCGGACCCGCGCTCGATCGGCGAGCGTACCGCCCTGGTGCGGGGGCTCGGCCTGCGCGGCGCGATGGCCTGGGAGATCAGCCAGGACTCGGACGCGCACGCGCTGATCGGTGCCCTCGCCCCGATACTGTCCTGAGTGGACTGATCGGAGCCTGCCGGCGGATCGCGCACTCTGCTGCACGATCCGCCGGCAACTCCAGATCAGCAGGCCCCGTTGTCCGTCCACACGCCAGCAGCACCACCGGGCGTGTCGCCCTGTGTCCACCACTTGGCCGTCCACTTGTGACCGCCGTACGTCACCGAGTTCCCGCCGACGTACACCGTCCCCGCGCTCCACGCCGCCAACCCGGCACACTGCCCGCTGCCGGTGCCCGGCGTCGGCGAGGGACCGCCGCCGCTGCACGCGCCGTTGTCCGTCCACACACCCTGGCTGTTGTTGCCCGGGATGTCGCCCTGCGTCCACCACTTCGCGGTCCAGGTGTGCCCGTTGTACGAGACCTGTTGCCCGCCCGTGTACGCCGTGGCCGCGTTCCACGCCGGTGCGCTGCAGGAGCCCGGCGAGGTGGGCGGCGTGCTCGGTGCGGTGGTGGGCGGCGCGGCACCCGCGAACCGCGTGGTGTACCGGGTGAAGTCCCAGTCGTTCTGGGTGACGCTGCTGCACACGCCCGAGGTGGTGCCGCTGGGCGGGTTGCAGGCGCGGTCCCGGTTCACCGACCAGAAGGTGTACCGGGTCAGCCCGTGCCCGCTCGCGTAGTCCAGTACCGTCTGGAAGTCCGACTGGTAGAAGTACTCACCCGAGTCGCTGCGCCCGTTCATCATCGAGACGCCCTCGTGGTTGTACGCGGTGGCGCTGCTCCAGCCGAACGTGTTCATCAGCAGGCCGTGGAACGCCTCCAGCGCGGCGGTCTGCGCGGCGGCGCCGTTGAACCCGCCGTCGAACGGCATGATGGCGTAGTTGGCCGGGGTGAAGCCCAGGCTCTTGGCCGTGTTGAGCACGTTCTGGCCGAAGTACCCGGTGCCGGCGGCGGTACCCGCGGTGGTGACGGACACGTACAGGCCCGCGTTGTTGCGCTGCAGGATCTGCGCCGCGCCCACCTCGTTGGTGATGGCCGCGGTGTTCTCGTACTCGGGCTCCTCCAGGTCGAAGTCGACCGCCTTCAGCGCGTACTTGTCGATCACCTGCTGGTACGCGGCCGCGGTGGCCGCCGCCGAGCCGCAGGTCTGGCCGAGCTTCGTGCCGCCGTACCCGCCGATGGAGATGGACACGTCGCCACCGGCGGCGCGTACCGCGTTGATGACGCCGGCGACCGTGGTGTCGGCGGAGACCGGGGCGGTGCCGTCCCAGGTGGGCGTGCAGCCGCCGCCGTTGGGGGCCAGGACGAAGGCGAGTTCGAATGCCTTCTGCCCGGTCGCGGCCATCACGGTGGGTAGGTCGGGTGGGTTGTTGTCCAGCGGCATCACGTACGGCGCGGAGCCGTACCAGTTGCTGCCCAGCGTCGCAGCCTGCGCGGATGTGGCGAACTCGGCGCTGAGCAGGGCACCGCCCGCGGCTGTCGCGGCGGTGACGGTGAGTGCCAGGAGTCGTGATCGTCGCACGGTGTGCCTCCGTCCCCGGGCTCCTGATAAAGAAGCCTTAAGGTCCAGTTAAGAAACCTAACGATTAATTGTGTTGCCTGTTATAGCAGGGCTTCCGGGGGCAGGCAAGGCATCGGCGTACTCCGATCGGCGGCGACCGTCCACGGTGTTCCGAGCGGAAGGGCGTACCCTCGAAGGACCATGTCCGGTGCGCCGCGCAACCCAGGCGCGGGGGTCCTCGCCCAGAGGACCGTCGCTGTGATGGTTGCCGTGCCGGCACTTCTCGTGCTGGTCCTGCTCGGCGCCTCCGCCCGCTGGTCCGGGGCCGTCACCGCGGACGGCTCGGCCGCGGTCGTCGCGGTCCGCGCGGCCGCGCCGGTCGTCCAGGCCCTACCCAAGCGCC
>DATEJJ010000298.1:0-5065 GCA_035278125.1 Rugosimonospora sp. | reverse complement strand
CGTGCGCGTTGATGCCGCCGAAGCCGAACGCGCTGACCCCGGCGTAGCGCTGCGTGCCCTCCCAGGGGCGGGCCTCGTCGAGTACCCGCAGCGTGCCGCCGGCCCCGGCCAGCAGCGGGTGCGGTTCGGCGCAGCCGGTGGTGGGCGGCAGCACCTCGTGGTGCACCGCCAGGGTGGCCTTGATCAGCCCGGCCACGCCGGCCGCCGCCTTGGTGTGCCCGATGTTGGCCTTGACGCTGCCCAGCGCCGCCAGCCCGGCGGCCGGCCCGCGCAGCGCCAGCAGCGCGCCCAGTTCGGCCAGGTCGCCCACCTCGGTACCGGTGCCGTGCGCCTCGACCAGGCCCACCTGCTCCGGCGCCACCCCGGCCCGGTCGTACGCCCGGCGCAGCGCCAGCCGCTGCCCGGCCAGTTCGGGCCGGGTCAGCCCGCCACTGCCGTCGCTGGCGGTACCCCAGCCCAGCAGGTACGCGTACGGGGTGAGCCCGGCGCGGCGGGCGTACGACTCGCGGCACAGCACCACCACGCCGCAGCCCTCGCCGGGCAGGAAGCCGGTGGGCCGGCGGTCGAAGATGCGCATCTCGTCGCGGGCCAGCGCGCCCAGCCGGGCGAAGCCGACCAGCTCGAACGGATCGAGGCTGAGGTCCACCCCGCCGGCCAGCGCCACGTCCAGCTGCCCGTCGGCCACCGCGCCGGCGGCGGTCGCGACGGCCAGCAGCGACGAGGCGCACGCACCGTCCACTGTGTACCCCGTGCCGTGGAAGTCGAAGTGGTTGCAGACCCGCCCGGCGATCGTGTTGGCCAGCGCACCGGCCAGCGTCTCGTCCGACGGCTCCGGGAACGGCGCCTTGTACCGCCGCTCCACCGCCGCCACCAGCCGCGCCCGCTCGTCCGGCGCCAGCCCCGATTCGGCGAGCACCTCGGCCACCACCCGCCGCACGTACGGCCAGCGGGTACGCAGCAGCGCGGCGCGGGAGAACTCCCCGGTCAGCGAGTTGCCCAGCACCACCCCGGTCCGCGCCCGGTCCAGGCCCTCGCCGTCGGGCCAGCCGGCGGCGGCCAGCGCGGCGGCGCTGACCTCCAGGGCGAGCCAGTGGGTGGCGTCCACCGCCCGGAAGGTGCCACCGGGGATGCGGAAGCGCTCCCGGTCGAACTGCCACCCCTCGATGAGCCCGGCGTGGGTGACGTAGGTGCGGTCCGGGTCGGTGCCGCCGTACTCGGCCAGCGGCAGGCGCTGCGCCGGGATGCGCCGGAACGAACGGCGCCGGCTCATCACGTTCTGCCATAACTGCCCGGGGTCGTCGGCCTCCGGGTACCGGCACGCCATCCCGACAATGACCACCCTGTCCATCACTGAGCGGCAACCGGGGTGCGGTCGTGCACCGGTGCCGGGACGGCGGGTGCCGGTGCCGGCGCCGGGGCGGGCGCGGCCCGGCGTTGGCGGACGAAGGTGAGCACCAGGCGGCCGGCGCAGACGATGGTCAGCGCGTAGAAGAAGCCGAACGTGACGTGCAGGGCGACCAGGGCGCCGTACACCAGCGCGGCGGAGCCGCCGAACACCACCTGGTCGCGCGGGCGCTGCGGGGTGGTCTGCGGGTCGGTGATCATGTAGTTGGTGAACAGGATGAACGCCACCCCGGTCATCACGAACAGCTCGGAGACCAGCGAGTCGGGCAGGAACGCCGCGCGCAGCAGCGCCTGCAGCACGAAGCCGCCGACCCAGCCCAGGATCAGGGGGGTACGCCGGGTCAGCTTGGCGTTGAGCATCGTGCCCGCCACCAGTACCACGGCCGGCAGCAGCCAGTCCACCCAGCCGCCGCCGTGCTCGGTGAACTCGTACGGCGGGGCGATCGCCATCCAGCCGAAGCAGACCAGGGTGGTACTGATGCCCAGGTTGCTCGGGTTGAAGAAGTGTTTGAGTCCCCCGTTGACCGGCAGCCGGATCAGGTACTTGCTGCTGATCGCGACGGTCACCGCGAAGATGGTGGGGGTCAGCCGCTCGTTGCCGTACAGCAGCATGGCGCAGGCCAGCCCGGCGATGTGGGCGGGCAGCAGGAAGTTGACCAGGTTCACCCACCGGCCCCGATACCGGGCCGGGCGGTGCCTCGCCCACGCGTCCACCGTCTCCAGCAGCAGGCTCAGCCCGTACGCGGTGAGCACCGCCACCACCGGGGTCAGGTACGCCTGCTCGAAGCCGAGGAACAGGTGGCCGACCACGTTCAGCCCGGTGATGGACATGGCGAAGCGGCGCAGCGCGACAAGTCCGGGGTTGGCGGTCGCCGGTACGTCTGGCTTGGACATGGTGTGCCTTCCTGTGTCAGCCTGCTGCGGCCGGGGTGAGGATCAGGTCGTGCCAGCCGGGTGCCATGGTGCGGGCGAGGCTGTGCAGGCCGGCCGCGTCCCGCCAGGTGACGGTCACGGACACCGGGGCGGCACCCGGGGCGCCCAGCCCGAACAGCAGCTCGGGCGCGTTGACGCCGGTGTGCCCGTTGGCCGGGTACAGCTGGGCGTGCTGCACCCTGCCGTCCGGCGCGGTCACCGTCACGGACGCGCCGATGGCCGGGTACGGCAGCGCACCCGGTACCCCGGCCGGCGCCGGCAGCAGCAGCCGCAGCCCGAGGTACGAGCGCGCGGGCCCGGTGTTGTGCAGGAACTGGGAGTTGGCCCACTGGTTGGCGAGCACCAGGTCCAGCCGCCCGTCGTGGTCCGTGTCGCCGAGCGCGATGCCCCGGCTCACGCCCGGGTTGTCGATGCCCAGCTGCGCCGCGATGTCGACGTACCGGCCGTCCGCGCCGCGTACGAAGAACGGGTCGCGCTGGTGGCCGGCGATGTCACTGCCGGGCGGGAAGTCCGGCCAGGCCCACGGCTCGCGGACCGTGACGTCGTTGGCCATCGCCAGCTCCTGTAGCTCGGCCCAGCGGTTGGTGGTACCGGCGACGAACCCGACCGCCTGCACCAGCTGGTCGGTGCCGCTGCCGTCGAAGTCGCCCGCCTTGATGTCCCAGCCCCAGCCGCTGCGGGACAGGCCCAGGCTCTCGCTCTGGTCCCGGTAGGGCGCCACGCCACCGGTCAGCGGGCCGGTGCCGGTGCTGACGAACGCGAAGTTGCTCTCCTGCAAGCCACCCGCGGTGGTGATGTTGCTGACCACGATGTCGGGCCGGCCGTCGCCGTTGATGTCGGTGTACGTCACGCCCATGCTCTTGAACGAGTCGTTGCCGATCACCTTCGACTTGGGCTCGCTGCCGTCCCGGCTGCCGCGCAGTTCCCGGAACCTGATGTGCCCCGGGGTGGACTCGTTGAGCAGCAGGTAGTCGGGGCCGAAGTCGTTGGCCACGTACAGCTCGGGCAGCCCGTCGCCGTTGAGGTCCTGCGCGCCGGTGGCCAGCGTCCAGGAGCGGGACTGCCGCTGCGTCAGCGCCGCCGACGCGTCGGTGTACCGGGGCACCCGTACCCCGTCGACCGTGTCGAAGTGGTCCAGCCGCAGGATCGCGTTGTGGCCGCCGTTGGCCGAGTTCGACATGGAGTCCTGCATCTGCATCAGCGGGTCCCGGGTCGCGTCCGGGTTGAGCACCTGCGCGCCGTCCGGGAAGTAGTTGCCGATGAACAGGTCCACGTGCCCGTCCCCGTCCAGGTCGACCACGTTGGCGGTGGTGCTGTTCCAGATCCGGACCGCGCCGGGCGCGACGTCGACCGGCAGAAAGGCGTTCGCCGACAGCGGCACGCCGGGCCGGCGCAGGAAGGCGACGGGGGTACGCCCCCAGAAGTAGACCAGCACGTCGGTGTAGCCGTCCTCGTTCAGGTCGGCCGGTACGCAGCCCATCGGCGCGGTGGTCTTCGCGTCGTACGCGACACCGGTGTAGCTCAGCCGGATCGGCGCGTACCCGCCGGCCCGCCCCGGTACCGGCCGGATCGTCACCGAGTCGTCGCGCGGGTCCACCAGGCACATGTCGTTGGGCAGCCCGTCACCGTCGAAGTCGGCCAGCCCCACGCTGGCGCCCACCGCCGAGATCCAGGCGCGGATGTGCTCCAGTTCCGGCTCCACCACCCGTTCGGTGCGGGCGCCCGGCGGTGCGCTGTTGACGTCGCTGATGGCGAAGGAGAACCGGGACGCCAGCGCGGCCCGGGTGGCGGCGCTGGCGGCGGGCAGGCGGGTCGCCACGCCGACCGTCACGCACAGCCCGAGGGCCAGTACCCCCACCGTCGCGTGCCGGGCCCGGAGTCGAAGGTCCATCGCCGTACCCCCTCGAAATACGCAATACTCGATACCCGATAGCTCAGTGGGCGATCGCGGTCTCCGCCTCCCGCTGCACCGCCAGCCGCCAGCGCCGGTAGTGCGTGGCGTCGGCGTCCGGACCGTCCAGCCCCCGCCGTGCCTGCCAGGTCCACGCGGCGGCGTCCTCCAGCGACACGTTCGCCAGCGCCGCCACGCAGATGTGCGCGTGTGCCGGCGCGAAACCGCACAACCGCCACGCCTCCGCGCCGAACGCGGCCCCCTGCGCGGCGGCGGCCCGGTGCGCCCCGGTCACCTCGGTCAGCCGGGCGAACGTCTCCGGATCCACCCCGCCCGCGTAGGTGGCCGCCAGCCCGATGCCGCTCCACACGTCGTCGTGGTGGCGCGGCGGCAGCGCGGCCACGTGCGCGGCGAGCGTGTCCGGGTCGGCGCAGGCGCGGAACCACAGGCTGCGCCCCAGGCCCTGATACCGGATGTCACAGGTGGGCGGGCAGGACGCGGGGTGCGCCGACCACCGGGCGAAGCGCCGCGGCGTGGCGAAGAACGCCTGGCAGAAACCCATCCCGTCGTACGCCAGCCAGCGCAGCAGCGGCGCGTCGCGGGTGGCCCGGGGCAGCGCGTGCCGGTGCAGCTTGGCCATGGCCCAGCCCACCCCGACGTGCACCAGGTACGCGAAGCGCTCGTCGTACCCGGCCCGCAGCCGGGCCAGCCGGCGGGTACCGATCGGGTTGACCGCGTCCAGCAGTGCGGCGGCCATCGCGGCGCCCTCGGCGGCGAAGCCGCGCCGCTGCGGGGCCAGCGGTGCCAGGTCGGGCGGTGCGGCGGCGGGGCTGGCCA
>DATEJJ010000297.1:0-22673 GCA_035278125.1 Rugosimonospora sp. | reverse complement strand
GAGGCCGGCTCGCTCGACGCGGGCGGGCTGGACGCGGGCGGGCTGGAGGGCACCGCGCTCGGGCTGGGCGACACGGGCGGCGGCACCACCGAGGCGGTCACGCTCGGTGTCGCGGACGGCTGGGCCACCGGCTTGCCCGGCCTGCTGGCGCAGTACGCCAGCAGGAGCACGAGCAGGACCAGGATCAGCAGCGCGATCAGGGCGGCGACCAGCCGCCGCCGGTCGCGGCGGGGCTCGACGGGCGGTGCCTGCGGTCCGGACTCCTCCGACATGGGCCCGATCGAACCCCGCGCCTGTCAGGGGCGCGTCACCGCTGCGTCACCGCACTGGTGGCGCCGCGGTGACGCGCCCCTGACACGGGTGGCGATAGTGGAAGCCATGGCCGACCTACCGCCAGACCATCCGGCTGCGGGACGCTCCGGGAGTCTCCTGCTGCGCGTCTGGTGGGAGGGCAACGGTGAACAGGCCCGGATCATCGCGCGCCTGCTCGACCGGCAGGCCGGCGGCCGGACTGCGCCGCCCGAGCCGCAGTACGCGACCGGGGTCGACGGCATCCTCGACGCGGTCCGCACCTGGCTGACCGGGCTGGCCGACCGCTGATCCCGGCCCAAGGGCAAAATCAAGGGTCCGTGATGAATCAAGGACAGAGCCCTTGCCACCACGGCCGCCCGGGTGTCCAATCCCCGGCAACGTCCGCGACCGCGGTTCGCCGACAGGGCGGGTGACAAGATGACGACAGCCGTCCGGTCCACACCGGGCGCGACGACGCGACTACACCTGCTCGACCGCATGGAGTTGCGCCACCACGGCGCGTGCGTGGCGCTGCCCGACTCATCGAAGCGGCTGCTGGCACTGCTGGCCCTGCGCGAACGCCACCAGCACCGCTCCACCGTCGCGGGTACATTGTGGACGGACACGACCGAGGACCGGGCGGCGGCCAACCTGCGTACCGCGCTGTGGCGGGTGCGCCGCTTCAGCGCCGACCTGATCTTGTCCGAGGGCGCCTACCTCCGCATCGGCCGCCACGTACGGGTCGACCTCGCCGAGGTCACCGAGGCCACCCGCCGTCTGGTCGCCGATCCACACGCCCGCGACGAACCGCATCTCAGCGCCGAAACCCTGTGCCAGGAACTGCTCCCCGAGTGGCCCGACGACTGGGTCCTCCTGGAGCGCGAACGCCTACGCCAACTGCGGCTGCACGGCCTCGAAGCGCTCTGCCTACGGTTCACCGCCCTGGGCCGCCACGCACTCGCGATCGAGGCCGGACTACTGGCCGTGGCCGCCGAACCGCTACGCGAGACCACCCAACGCGCGTTGATCGCGGCACACGTCAGTGAAGGCAACATGTCCGAGGCTGTACGCCAGTACGACACCTACCGCGAACTGCTACAGCACACCCTCGGCATCGAACCCAGCGACAACCTCCGCGCGGTCGTGGCACCCTGCCGCTGACCGGGTATGCGGCGTGCGGCAGGTCTTCACGCGTGGACGAGGAGCAGGTCGGCAGCCAGGGCGGTCGCGGAGATGAACAGGGTGGCGATCGCGGCGACCGCCAGGAGTTTGGCGCTGCGCTTGACCAGCGATGCGAGGTGGACGCTGACCCCCATGCCGAACAGGGCCGCGCCCAGCGAGGTCGCCTGCAGGGTCCCGATCCAGCCGATGACCGGCGCGGGGACCACACCCGAGCTACGCAGCCCGGCACAGGCGAGGAAGCCCAGCACGAACAGCGGTACCAGCGGTGGGCGTCGCTGCCCCTGATCCGGGCGGGGCGAGGTCCACCGGCGGACGGTGCTGACCGTGGCCACGACCGGTGCGAGCAGTAGCACCCGGGTCAGCTTCACCACGACCGCGACGGTCAGGGCGGCCGTACCCACGGGACTGGCGGTGGCCACGACCTGGCCGACCTCGTGCACACTCGCCCCGGCCCACACGCCGAACTGCGTACCGCTCAGCACGAGCCCTCGCTGCAGCAGCGGCAGCGCGATCATCGAGGCGGTACCCCACAACGTGATCATCGCGATCGCCGCGGTCGCGTCCTCCTCGTCACCGCCCGCGGTCTCCTCCATCGCGGCGATCGCGGAGGCGCCGCAGATCGCGACTCCGGTGGCGATCAGCAGGCTGCGCGGTCCGCCCAGCCGCATCCGGCTGCCCAGCCAGTAGGTGAAGGCCAGCGTGGCCCCCAGGACGCCGGCCACGAGGGCGAGCACCCGCGGGCCCAGGGCGGCGACGGCGTGCAGCGAGATCGAGAACCCCAACAGGATCACGCCGACCCGTAGCAGTTTCCTGGTCAGGTGGGCCAGCCCCGACCGGCTGCCGCGGGGAATGAGGTTGAGGTTGGCGGCGAGCACACCGAGGGCGACCGCCCAGGTGAGCAGCCCCACCTGGGGAACCAGGCGGTGTCCGAGCGTCGCGCCGGCCAGGCCCACGGCGGTCACGGCGAGCGCGGGCAGCAGCATCAGGGGCCGGCGTTTGCGCGCCGGCGCGGTGGTGACGCCGGCGCTGGTGGCCGTCAACGACCGGCCAGTTCGCGTTCGAGGAGCTTCCCGGTGGCGGTCTCCCCCGCCGTGACCTCGGCTCCCGGCTTCGGGATAATGATCATGTCCTTGGCCCGGTCCACGATGTAGCAGAAAGCCTTCCTGGTCCCGGCGGCCGACCTCAGGTTCAGAGTCATCGAGGTTCCTCCCGCGCGCTGATCTCGTCAATGAGCAGGTCGGCCTGTGGAGGTGACTTGCAGGCGGCGCAGGCTCGACGGGTACGCGCGGCAGCCGATGAGCAGGGCCAGGATGGCGGGGACCGAGACGAGCGGCACGTACCGCATCGCGGTGGCCAGCCCGACGTGGTCGGCGACCACGCCTGTCACGATCGGGCCCGCGGCCAGGCCGAGCAGGTTGTTGAAGAAGGTCAGCATGCCGAACGCGGTGGCCCGGATAGACTCGTGCGTCAGCCTGGCCACCATGGCACCTGTGGGACCGGTGGTTCCGGCGGCGAAGAAGCAGCCGAGCGCGAGCAGCAGCAGGTGCACGCTGTCGGGACGGCCGGCGAAGCCGGCGCCGAGCAGCACCAGCGAAACCACCGCGTACGCGATGGCCGTGGTCCACTTGCTGACCGGCCGGTTGCGGCTGAGCCGGTCCGTGACCATCCCACAGATGATCATGCCGGCACCCATGACGAGGATGAGCACGGCGGCCACGCCCGCCGCGCGCTGTGGCGCCATCCCGTGCGTCCGGTTGAGGTAGCTGGGCAGCCAGGCGAACAGCGAGCCGGCGATGAACAACTGCAGCCCGCCACCGACGTATGCGAGCATCACCGCCGGGGTGGAGAACAGCGTCCAGAGGCGGGCGCGGCTGCCTCCGGTCACGAGCTGCGGGCCGGCGACGTCGGCGATCCGGTACGCGGCGAGCCGGCGCTGCCTGATGAGGACCGCGTACGCGAGGGCGAGCACCAGGCCGAAGACGCCCATGGCACCGAACGCCCAGCGCCACCCCAAGTGGGTGGCGAACACTCCACCGAGGGCGACGCCGAGCACCGAGCCGAACGAGCCACCGGCCATGAACGCACCCGTCAGCGAGGCGCGGCGGTGGGCGGCGAAGACGGCCAGTACCACCGCCAGGCCGACACTGCCGTAGGCGGCCTCACCGACACCGATGAAGACCCGGGCAAGCAGCAGTTGTCCGTAGTTGGCGGCCAGCGCCGAGCCGATCGTGGCCAGGCTCCACACAATCGCCATCAGCACGACGGCGCGTACCCGACCCCAACGGTCGCCCAGCAGCGACAGCGGCACGGCGAGCAGGCCGACGGTGAGAGCCACGATGCTCGTGAGGCTACCCAGCTTGGTGTCGGACAGTCCCCACTGCGTCTTCAGGAACGGAAATACCGCGGACAGGACCTGCCGCGACATGTAGTCGGACAGCAGCAGCGCGAAGGTGAGAGTGAAGACCAGCCACGGGAACAGCCGGGAGGTCCGCGAGGGTAAGGACCGTCGGGTCGCGCTGCCCTCGCCAGTGATCACAGCCATGGTGCTCCAAAAAGGGGTTATTCAGATCGGCGCGGGGACGGCGCCGTCGGGGTGGCGATCGGGTGCCGGTCAGGCGTGGAAGGTGAAACCCACCTGGCCCGGCTTGCGGTTCGGCGGGTACCCCAGCGTGGCCAGGGCCTCGTCGGCGCTGTTCCAGTACTCGCCAACCCGGTAGATGTCGCGAGCCTCCTTGCCGTCGGCGATCTTGCGGCCAAGCTCGTTGGCGATGCGTACCAACTGCTCGACCTGGCGGACCGTGGGCTGTTTCTCGCCCTTACGGCCCCACAGGGTGTCCTCGTTGCCGGTGCGGGTGTGCAGGCTCATCGCGATGGCCATCGTGTTGATCGGCAGGACGGTCCGCATGATGGCTTCCAGCGTCAGGCACGCCCCGTCCGGCACCCGGCGGATGAACTCCATCATGTTGTACGGGTTGGGCCCGTCGAACCCGCCGCCGATCGCCACCCAGGTCAGGTTGAGCGGGCCGGTGTAAGTGCCGCGACGGACCAGCCGCTCCACGGTCTCCAACTGCGCGACCGTGGCGAGCTGGAAATGCGGCTGGATCCCGTTGGCGTGCAGCCGCCGCAGGTGCTCCTCCACCCAGGCCGGCTCCGCCGGAACGACCATGTTCCGGTACGCCTCCCACAGCGCGGGCCGCTGGAAGGACGTACCCGCGATGTCGTCCTCGCTCATCAGCTCGACGATGTTCATCTGGTTGGTGTTGATGGCGATGGTGACCTGGTCCGGCGCCGGGTCGAGGCCGGCCAGCATGTGCCGCGCCTCGTCGGCCTGCCACTTGGCCGCCTCGCCCTCGTTCTCCGGGGCGAAGGAGATCGAGCCGCCCACCTGGAGGATCATCTCGGGTACCGCGTCGCGCAGCCGGCCGAGGAGCTCGTTGAACTGCGACAGCCGCTTGGATCCCTTGCCGTTGCGCTCGCGCACGTGGATGTGCAGCACGGTGGCGCCCGCATTGAAGCAGTCGACCGCCGCCTGGACGTGTTCGTCCATGGTCACCGGCAGGTCCTCGGGGAAGTCCGCCGGCTCCCACTCGGGGCCGTACGGCGCGGCCGTGATGACCAGCGGCTCCTGGTTCTCCGGGAACAGAGAGTCGTCGAGGAAGTGCATCGGGTCTCCTAACGGGTCGGGTCCGAGCGGAAATCGTTCGGGTCAGAACGTCGCGTCACCGGTGACCCCGGCGCGCTCCATCTTGCGTACCGCGGGCCAGTAGTCCTGTACGGCGTAGTGCTGCGTACAGCGGTTGTCCCAGATCGCGAAGCTGTTGTCCGTCCAGCGCCAGCGCACCTGGTACTCCGGGACGGCGGCCTGACGGATCAGGTAGTTGAGCAGCTCACTGCCGCCCGGCGTGTAGTCGAAGCCGTAACGCACGTTGCGCGGCGTGTGGAAGTTGGTGAAGTGTGTCGTGAACGCGTTGACGAACAGGATCCGCTCCCCGGTCTCCGGATGGGTACGCACCACCGGGTGTTCGGCGTCGGGGAACCGCTCGCGCAGCGCGAGACGCTGCTCGATGGGCAGGGTGGCGCCGAAGCTGGCCTCGATGCTGTGCCGCGCCCGTAGACCCTCGATCCGGGCCTTGATGTCCTCGGGCAGGCGCTTGTACGCCTCGACCATGTCGACCCAGATGGTGTCCCCACCCACCGGTGGCGTCTGTACGCAGCGCAGCACACAGCCCATCGGCGGCGCCACCCGCCAGGTCGCGTCGCAGTGGTACGCGTTCTCGTAGTGCTCGGGCGGGCTGTCCAGGTCTTTGTAGATGCGTACCAGGCCCGGATGGTCGGGGTCGCTGCCGGCGACCGGGTGGTCCTCCAGCGGGCCGAACCGCTGCGCGAAGGCCACGTGGTCGGCGCGGCTGATGTCCTGATCCCGCAGGAACAGCACCCGGTACCGCAGCAGCAGGGCCTTGATCTGTGCGAACAGCTCATCGCTGTGCGCCGCCTCGGCCAGGCTCACGTCGCGCAGTTCCGCACCGAGGTGCACGGTCAGCGGGTGCACCTCGATCGACGTGGTGACCGGTACCGCCATGGTGCCCTGCATGCACGCCTCCGTTGACGTATCAGGGGTGTCAGTTGCTGGTGTTCTCCAGGCAGAAGACGGACGAGCCGATGCTGCGACCCGCCTCCAGATCGCGGTGGGCGGCGACCGCGTCCCGCAGCGCGTACCGCTGGTTGATTTCGATCCTGATGCGTCCCGACAGGACGTGGTCGAACAGTTCGCCGGCCAACGCCGCCCGCTCGGCCTCGTCGGCGATGTAGTCCGCCAGCGCCGGCCGGGTGACGAACAGGGAGCCCTTGACCGCGAGCTGCATCGCGTCGATCGGCGGTACCGGGCCCGACGCGGTGCCGAAGCACACCAGCAGCCCGCGCCGCCGCAGCGAGTCCAGAGACTGGCCGACGGTGGTGGCGCCGATGCTGTCGTAGACCACGGGCACGCCGAGACCGCCGGTGAACTCGCGTACCCGGGCCGCCACATCCTCGCGCGGGTACACGATGGTGTGTGTGCAGCCGTGAGCCCGGGCCACCTCGGCCTTCCCGTCCGTGGAGACCGTGCCGATCACCTTGATGCCCAACAGCCTCGCCCACTGCGTGAAGATCAGGCCCACGCCGCCCGCGGCCGCGTGCAGCAGTACCGTGTCACCCGGCGCCAGCGGCGCGATGCGCCGCAGCAGATAGGCCGACGTGAGGCCACGCATGGTCATGGCAGCGGCCGTCTCGAACGCGATGCCGTCCGGCAGCTTGACCAACGGCGCCACCGGCATGACCCGCTCCGTGCTGTACGCGCCCAGCGGGCTGCCGGTGTATGTGACACGGTCGCCGACCGCGAACCCGGTCACCTCCGGGCCGACCGCCTCGATCACGCCAGCGGCCTCCACTCCCATCCCCGCCGGCAGCGCGGAGGGGTAGAGGCCGCTGCGGAAGTACGTGTCGGCGAAGTTGAGCCCCACCGCCGCGTGCCGGACCCGGACCTCGCCCGGGCCTGGCTCGCCGGTCTCGACCGACTCCCACCGCATCACCTCCGGACCGCCGGTCCGGTAGAAGCGAATGGCCTGGGCCACCGCGACCTCCTCGTCGCTTGCGTGAACGTGCCGTCCGACCCCTTGCCAACGGGCCCTGTGGTGCTGGCAACAGTAGGCGTGAGCCAAGCCACATGCTTTACTGACGGGGACAGGTTTCTTATCCTCACGGGACAAGGAGGGCAGGGTGCGGCCATCTATGCGCTACGCGTCACTGAGTGGCTACTTAGACCTGGCGCTCCTGCTGGGGCTCGACCCCGGTGCGCTGATGCGCCGCGTTGACCTCGACCCGGCCGACCTGGCCAGCCCCGACACGTGGGTTCCCGCCCCCCGCGTGGCCCGCCTGCTCGAACTGTCCGCCCGGGAGTCCGGCTGCGACGACTTCGGCCTGCGCCTGGCCGGGTACCGCCAGCCGTCCACCCTCGGCCCGTTGAGCCTCGTACTGCGCGCGGAGCCCAACCTGCGCAGCGCCCTGGATCTGCTGATGCGCCACGAGCACAGCTACAACGAGGCGCTACGGATACGGATGTCCGAAGCCAACGGGCTGGCCACCGTCCGCCTCTGGTTCGAGATGGGCGAACCAACACCGCTACGCCACGCGGAGGAGCTAGCCGTGGCGGCACTGCACGGCATCATCCGCGACTTTCTCGGCGCGCATTGGCAGCCCTTGTCGGTGTGCTTCTCCCATACCGCCCCCGCCAGCCTCGAACGGCACCACCGGATCCTGGGTGCCAGGCTGCGGTTCGCCCACGCGTTCAACGGCCTCGTCATGTACGCCCGCGACCTCGACACACCGAATACGACCGCTCAACCCGAGGCAAGGGTTCGCGCGGACGAGACCCTTCAAGCGCTGGCCGTCCCCAAAGGCGCCACCGCGGCGGACCGGGTCCGGGACCTGGTGGAGGTCCTGCTTCCCACCGGACGCTGCTCGGCGGGCGAGGTCGCCCGAGCCGTCGGCGTCGACCGTCGCACGCTGCACCGGCACCTGGCCGTGTCGCAGGACACCTTTACGTCCATTGTGGACTCGACCCGGGCGACGCTGGCCGAGCGGTACCTGTCCAACGACCGGTACCGGCTGACCGAGGTCTCCGAACTGCTGGGCTTCGCGGCACCCAGCGCCTTCTCGCGGTGGTTCCGCCACCGGTTCGGTGACAGCCCGAGCCAATGGCGCACCCGGCGGACCTCGCTGACCTGAGGCCCTCACCCGTCCCCGGTTGCCGGTCCGGTTCATCCCGCCCGGACGAGGGCGTATCGTCCGGTGCCGCAGCACCCTGAGGGCATGCAGCGGTACCCCGACATCAGCGAGCACGGGCTCATCGGCGACCTCCAGACGGCCGCCCTGGTCAACCGCGACGGGACGGTGGACTGGTTCTGCTGCCCCCGATTCGACTCCCCCAGCGTGTTCGCGTCCCTGCTCGACGCCGACCGCGGCGGATACTTCCGGATCGCCCCCGCCGCCGACAACTACGTCAGTCGCCAGTTGTACTTCCCCGACACCGCCATGCTGATCACCCGGTTCATGACCCCGGACGGTGTGGGCGAGGTGACCGACTTCATGCCGGTAGCGGGCCGGCGGCCCAGCGACAGCCACCGGCTGGTGCGCCTGCTACGCGCCGTACGGGGCACCATCGAGTTCGTGGCGGAGGTCAAGCCACGATTCGACTACGGCCGCGCACCACACACCCTGGAAGTCACCGAAGACGGCGGCGTCTTCTCCTCGCCGGTCATGGACCTGACCCTGCACGCCGTGGGCGAACGCCGCAGCCCCGCCGATGGCCGCGGCACGTTCATCGAGCGGACCGGCGACGACCTGCGCGTGCGGCAGATCCTGACCGAGGGCGAAACCGCGGGCATCGTACTGGAGTCGATGGGCGGCCAACCACACCGCTTCTCCCAAGCCGAACTGGACGCCGTGACAGACCAGACCATCTCGTTCTGGCGGGACTGGGTGGCCCGATCCACCTACCGCGGACGCTGGCGGGAAATGGTCACCCGCTCGGCCATCACGCTCAAACTCATGACGTACCTGCCCACCGGCGCCCTGGTCGCCGCGCCCACCGCCGGGCTGCCCGAAATGATCGGCGGCGAACGGAACTGGGACTACCGGTACACCTGGATCAGAGACGCATCGTTCTCCGTGTACGCGCTCATCGGGCTGGGCTATCTCGACGAAGCCGCAAGCTTCGGCGCCTGGCTACGCGACCGGTGCGAGCAGAGCGCCGGCAACGGCTCCGGCCCCCTGAACATCATGTACCGGGTGGACGGCACCGCCGACCTGAGCGAAGAAACCCTGGACCACTTCGAAGGCTGGCGCGGCTCCCGACCGGTCCGCATCGGCAACGGCGCCTCCGACCAACTGCAACTCGACGTGTACGGCGAGGCCCTGGACGCCATCCACCACGCCGACACCCACGGCCTGAGCCTGGCACGGCAGGGCTGGCTCGCCGTGTCACGCATCGTCGACTGGTTGTGCGACAACTGGGACCAGCCCGAGGAGGGTATCTGGGAAACCCGTGGTGGCCGCAAGGAGTTCACCTACGGCCGGTTCCAAGCCTGGGTGGCGCTGGACCGGGCCATCCGCCTGGCCGCACACCGGGGCTGGCCAGCCCACCTGGACCGGTGGACACACGCCCGCGACGCGGTGTACGAGCAGATCATGACCCGGGCCTGGAACCCGACGAAGAACGCCTTCACGCAGCACTACGGCGCCGACGTCCTCGACGCGTCCCTGCTACTCATGCCGCAGGCCGGCATCCTGACCTCAGCCGACCCGATGTGGCTGTCCACGATGTCCGCCATGGACCGCGAACTCGTGTCGGACAGTCTGGTCTACCGGTACAACCCGAGCGCGTCGCCCGACGGTCTGCTCGGCCACGAGGGCACCTTCACGCTGTGCACCTTCTGGTACGTCGAGGCCCTCGCCCGCACCGGACGCCTCACCGAGGCGGAACTCACCTTCCAGAAGATGCACACGTACGCCAACCACCTCGGCCTGTACTCCGAAGAAATCGGACTGACCGGCGAACAACTGGGCAACTTCCCGCAGGCATTCAGCCACCTGGCCCTGATCAACACCGCGATCAACCTGGACTACCAACTCGACCACCGAACCCGCAATGTCAACCCGCTCATGGCACCGGCATGACGACCGCGTGCGACGCGCGCCGCAAGCCTCTCCCTCCGGCACGAATCCGAGCGTCGGGCAGAGCCGGGACCGCGACGACGGTCCCGGCCTATGCCCCTTCGGGACACGGAATCCGTTCGGTTTCGCGCAACCGCGAACCAAGCCGGCGGCGGCAGCGCGACTGACGACAGACGACGTGAGCCCTACCTCACCAGGTCGGTGGAATGCTTTCACCACCCCAGCCATCGCCCGAGCCATCAGCCCGAGCATCCCACCAGGACACCTACCCGCGGCACGGCTCGGGCTCGCCCTACTTGCCCTCGGCGCGCTCGCACTGATCGGCGCGACGATCACCCGCACCACACACCACACCAAAGCGCCAGCCGCCCCACCCATCCGGCGCCAACACCGACGAAAGCGAGAGACGACGCGTCACCTTGGCCCTGAGTAAGGGCTGACCTGCACGGCCTTTGATGTAGGTGGTGGTGGCCGCTCCCTGCTGTCGGTGTGGCCGGCATGAGCGAGCCCCACCGAATGGTCAGGCGCCGGCCAACTGATCGAGGACGGGAAGTACGTCAACCACCGATTGATCCCGCGGGAACCCCGCGGCTAACGTCGGTCAGCATTCGGGAAGGGGGAGCGTACGGGTACCAAGAAGTCGAAGAACCGACGGCCCGCACCCGGGAATCCGCCGTGGCATTCACGGTCGTGGTGGACCGCGTTCGGTGGCATTGTGACCGCCGCCGGCCTGGCCGTGGCGCTCGTCGCGTGGTTGTATCCACGCTCCAGCACCGCACCGGTGCCGCAGACCAGCCCGGCCGCCAGTGACTCCGGTCCGGCGGTCGTGGTGGCGGCGGTACGCCTGCGCCCCAGCGACGCCGCGCGCGACTTCGCCTTCCCGGACGTCTGGAGCATGTCGGCGACAGATCTCGCCGCGTTGGACAGCGCGTTGAGCACCGGCGATGACTCCAGTTATCTCCAGTGGGCCGACCAGCACGGCGGCGCGGACGTTGGCCTGGTCCGGTTCCAGGCGGTGCTGGCCGGTGGCCGGCTGGCTCCGGTCCGCATCCTCGACATCCGTACCGTCAAGAAGTGCTCCGCTCCGCTGGCCGGCACCGTGGTGGTACCGGCGGGTGGCGGCCCGAACCCCAGTACCGGTATCGCCTTCAACCTCGACCGGACCGATCCGAAGGCACAGGAGATCACCGGTATGGGTGAGTTCGAAGGGACCGACTACTTCGCCGGCCACACGATTTCCCTGGCCCGCGCCGAGCAGCAGGTCTTCGAGTTCGTGGTGACCACCACGCGGCACTACTGCCAGTTCGCGCTGCAACTCACGATTCTCGCGAACGGCAGGGCCATCACGCAGACTGTCGACAACAACGGCCACCAGTTCCGGGTGACGGCCCTGGCACCGGCCAACGGACAGGGCCAGTTCTCCGGCTATGGCGCGGTGTACTCGGATGTGTCGGCGCCGACGGCGACAGACGGTACGCGGCTCGAGGAGTTCAGCCGCGAGAACCCCACCACCTTCGCCGGATGACCCGCGTGAAACCTCAACGTACCGGTACCGCCATCCTGCTTATCGGATCGCTGGCGCTCGGCGGGTGCTCGACCCCTCACCGCAGCGCGCCCGCCGCGCCGGTCAGCCCGGCGTACGCCCCGCTGACCAGTGTCGACTGGGCGAGCGTGGCGCGCGCCCCGATGAAATGCGCGCCGCCATCGGGTGAGTCGTGGGACCGGCTCGATCCGCAGGTGATGTACCGGGACGTCACCGCCGACAAGATCCCTGACGCCCTGGTCGTGGCCGGCTGCCCCAGCCCGACGTCCAGCAACCCGGTCGAGGTGGCCATCTTCGACGGCAGGCTCACCTCTGCCACGCCGCGGCTCATCTCGGTGCTGGGCGGCAACGACTACTTCCGCACGCTGCACCTGACCTTCGCGGCCGACCAGATCGTGCTGACCGGCCAGGCGATCAGCGCGCAGGCACCGCTATGCTGTCCGGACATCAATCTGACCATCACGTACACCCGCGCTGGCGGCCGGTACGTGGAGACGGCCCGCGCCAGCACACCCCTGAGGTGAGGCCGTTACAGGTGGATCACGCTCGCGTTTGCGTCGACGCCGTCTGCGCTGTGATCGTCGAACCAGACGCCACCCGTGGCGAGGTAGCGGAACCTGTGTTCGCCGGGCGGCAACGTGACCGAAACACTGCGGGTACCGTCGCGGCGGGCGACGAGCGTGTGCGCACCCGGCGCCCAGTCGTTGAAGGTGCCAACCACACTTACGTCACCGGGAGGCTCCTGCGCGGGAAGCGCGAAGGTTATCCGCGTCTTCGGGCCGAACAGGCGTGATCGCTTGATCATCTTAGGCTCCTCACCTGAAGGGTGATTCCAGCATGTTCTGCCGGCCGCCGCCGGCCCGGTAGCGACACGCGAGAATTCTCGCCTTCGGCGAGGTTGCCGTGGTCGTCGCGGACCACGCCGGCGGAGGTACGGGCCGTCACCATCCCAGTCCCCGGTGACGGGCCAGCACCGATCAGCCGGAGCGTGCGCAGTCGTACAGGTCAGCGGTGGCTGCGCCGGGGGCGGGGACCGGTGTGCAGTGTCCCGTCACCCAGGTGGTCAACACCGTGTTGCCGTCCCGGTTGCCGCCTGCCAGCACGTATCGCAGCTCGCCCGTGGCGATGAGGGCGGCGAGTTGGTCGGTGCGGGGGAAGGGTACCCGCCCGGAGAAGCCTCCCATGGGCAATACGCTGGCACCGGCAAGGATGTACGGTCCGGCCACCATCGAGCCCTGGGTCGCCAGGAGGTATCTGCTGCCGGGCTGGTGTCCGCGTAGCCAGGCGATGAGCTGGAGCGTGGTGGCGGTGGGCTGCACGCCCCGGCCGGTACCCCGATCGCGGAAGCCACCATCGGCGTTGCGGCCGGCTCGGGCCACCCCGGTCCGGGCGACGCCAGCCTGCCGGCCCGGTCGCGTCCCGCCCGCACGGAGGCTGGTCTGGGGTCCCGCCGCCGGACCGCCACCGCTACCGGCGTACCGGCTGTCGTCTGTGGACACTGCCCACGCGCCCGGCGCGACGAGCAGTGTGGCCAGGACGGCCAGGCCGGCCGCGCTCGACAGGGCGACGCGCCCGCGCCGGTCCGCGCCGCGCGCCCGCAGGATCGCCACCACCAGGACGAGGCTGACCACCCCGCACCCGACCAGCACCGGCGTCAGCCAGGGCAGGAACGCGGGGTGGCGCCGGGCCAGATACACCGCCCAGCCGGCGTTCCCGGCCAGCGTCGCCGGCAGCAGCCAGCGCACCCATCCACCCTGGCGGCCGAGGCGCCACAACAGCACCAGACCGCCGCCGGCCAGCGCCGAGACCGCCGGGGCCACCGCCACGACGTAGTACGAATGCGCGACCCGGCCGGTGGAGAAGGCCGCCGAGAAAGTGAGCAGCCACAGCCCGTACAGCAGGAGACCCGCGCGTACCGGGTCGGTGCGCGGGGTGCGGCGGTACCGGACAAGGCCGGCCAGCAGGCCCACCAGCGCCAGCGGGTACACCCAGCCGACCTGCGAGGCGATCGCGTCGGCGAACATGAACGCCACCCCGCCACTGGGCACCCGGCCGCCGAACTGCACCGCGGAGTCGCTGTTGAGCCCGTACCGGTTGAGCAGGTTGTAGTCGAAGACCATCGACAGCGGGGAGTTGTCGGTCGTGCCGTCGATGTACGGGCGGGCGGACGCCGGCGTCAGCATGACCATGACGATCCACGACATCGACACCCCCAGAGCCAGCAACCCGGCCAGCGCCACGTCGCGCACCCGCCGCCACCGCGGCAGCGGCGCGGCGATCAGATACACGATGCCCAGCGCGGGCAGGATGGCCCACGCCTCGACCATCTTGGTCTGGAAGGCCAGGCCGACCCAGATACCGGACAGCAGCAGCCAGCGCAGCCGCCCCCCGGCCAGGGCCCGGCTCAACGCGTCGGCGGCAAGGATCAGCAGCAGCGTGAACGCGGTCTCCGAGATCTCCGCGTGCGCCAGCGCGGCGACGATCGGCGTACCCGCGAACACGGCCGCGGCGACCAGTCCCGCGGTGGACCCCAGCCAGCGACGGACCAGGCCGTACAGCACCACGATCGCAACAACCGTCTCCGCCACCTGCGGCAACAGCAACGACCAGGTACTGAACCCGAACAGCCGGGCGGACAGCGCCTCGATCTGGAACGCGCCGGGCAGCTTGTCCAGCGTGATCGACGCGGCCGGGTCGTACGCGCCGTAGAAGAAGGCCCGCCAGCTGCGCGACATGCTCATCACCGCCGGCGAGTAGAACGGGTGCAGCTCCCCCAGCCGTACACCCCAGACGTACACGGCCCCGGCCAACGCGGCCAGACCGAACAGGGCCGGTCTGGCCCAGCCGGGCTGATCGGGCGGGAACAGCCAGGCCCAGCGGCGGCCGGTGGGTGCGGTCGGCGCGGTCGGGGCTGCCGTCGCCGCTGCGCCATCGAGAACGATCGGCGTACTGGTCACCCGAGCCATGCTCAGGGCCCACCCTGAACCGGCGCTGGGGAGTTCCCGCGAATTTACTGGGAAACGTCGTACCCGAGAGGATTGACCGAAGTCATCCCAATACTGTGCGTTCGTGGTCGGGCCCCGCACGGTTGATGCTCATCCGGCCACAGAGCCGTCGCAGAACCCGTTTGGCAGCGACCGGCAGTTGGCCCTGGACCTGTTCGACGCCCTCGGCGCCACGCAGAAGACGCTGCACGCCAATCTGGGCGGGCACGCCGGTACTCCATGGTTCGAGGTGGACGAGGGCAACCGGTTCTTCGCGCGGCACCTGACCTGAGGCCGGGCACACCGGGTGGTGGACCGCCCTGGGCTGCGTACCGGCGATCCGTACCTGGGTGGCCGGGCTTGGTCAACTAGATTCCCGCGTGGTCTGGCACGAGGCCGCCTGACATCCGCGTCGCCGACATCTACATTGATTGGCAGGTAACACGAGCACCAGTACCGGCACGGACGGATGTGATTGCGATGAAGAAGGCGCTGCCCGTGATCGTGCTGGTGCTGGTGGCGTTGTTCATCTCCCGCAACCCGGCGCAGGCCGCCACCATGGCCCGGCACCTGGGTACCGACTTGAACCACATGGCCAGCGGGTTCGGCCAGTTCATCAGCGGCATCGTGGGCAAGTAACAAGTAACAGATGCCCGCGCGACGCGGCTCGTTGTGTTTGCTAGCCGGCGAGGAATCGGTGTAGGGCGTCGACCACGAGGCGGTGGTCGTCGGCCTGAGGTAGTCCGGACACGGTGACCGCGCCGATAACGCCGACGCCGGCGACGGTGAGCGGAAACGATCCACCGTGGTCGGCGTAGCGGCGGGGGTCCAGCCCCCGGTCGGGCAGTGATCGGCCGGCGCGCCGACCGTTGGCCCCGACGAGGTAGGAGCTTTGTCCGAAGCGGGCCACCACCGCGCTCTTGCGCTGGATCCATCCGTCGTTGTCGGCGGAGGTGCCGGGTAGCGCGTAGTGGAACAGTTGCTGCTGGCCGCGGCGGATGTCCACGGTCACCGGGGCGCGGCGTTGGCGTGCGAGGTCGACCAGCAGCAGGCCGAGCCGCCATGCGTCGTCGTCGTTGAACCGGGCGAGGACCAACTCCTGTTGCTCGGTTTCCAGGCGGGCGATCAGGTCGGCGTCGTCGCCGCCGGGCGCTGGGTCGGGCGCCGGTGGTGTTTCTACGGGGACGACACGCCTTTCGGTGGCCGACCGGCGCGCGGCCTCCAGAACCGTGAGCGCTGCCACCGCGTCCGCCGGATCGACCGGTGGTGGTGTGCCCTCGCGGAGCATCGCCACCACGCCTGCGTAGAAGTCCGGGTAGGCGCCTGGTTCGCTGGGAACCGGGCTGGTCTGCCCGTCCGTGGTCAACCGTCCCCACCGCTGGGTGGGTTCCTGGCCCCAGTCGGGTCCACCGGGTCGGCGGCCGGCACGCAGTGCTTCTTCCTGGCCGTCCATGGCGGACGTGACGTATGCGGCCCGGTCGCCGAGCAGCCGCAGCCGCGGTCCGGCTTCGGCGGCGACGGAACTCATCCACAGGTGGGAGCGGCCGCCGTCGGTGTGGTGCAGGGCCACGAACGCGTCGTCGTCCACGCGTGCCGCCGGTCGACGGCGGTGCAGTTCCGCGTACACCTCGGTGGCGGGTCCCATCAGTTGCAGGGCCTGGTCGACCAGGTGGCTACCGAGGTCGTAGAGCAGACCGCCGGCCTCGGCGGGGTCCTCGCGCTCCCGCCAGCCGGTGCCGACGGCGGGGCGCCACCGCTCGTAGCGGGACTCCAGGCGCAGTATCCGGCCGAGCGTGCCGTCGCCGACCAACCGGCGGGCTGTGCGGAAGTCGCTGTCCCAGCGCCGGTTCTGGAACACCGTCAACGGCACGCCGCGGCCCGCGGCCAGATCGATCAGGTCCTGTGCCTCGCGAGCCGTGGGGGCGAGGGGCTTGTCGACCACCACCGGCAGCCCGACCGCCAGGGCTGCGGTGGTCAGGGCGTGGTGGCTGCGGTTGGGGCTGGCCACGACGACCAGGTCGAAGCGGTCAGGACGGGTCCACAACGCCTCCGCGTGGGCCACCACCTCGGCGTCGGGGTGGTCGCGGCGTACCTGTTCCTGGCGGGCCGGGTCGGCGGTCACCACTGCGCCCAGGGACAGGCCGGACGTCGTGCTGATGAGCGGTGCGTGGAATGCCGAGCCGGCCAGGCCGTACCCGATCAGAGCAGCGCGCAGCGGTGCCGGAGTCATGGAGCCAGTTAATCAACAGCGTTTACTTACGGCAAGAGGTGGGGAGAGAATGACGTCGTGCTCACGCCCGCCCGCCGACCCCTCGGAGCCAACCTGCTGCTGGTCCGCGACCACAATGCGGCGCTGGTACTTGACCTGGTGCGCGGCGCGGAGGGGATCAGCCGGATCGAACTGGCGGCGCGGACCGGCCTGACGGCCCAGGCCATCACCAAGATCGTTAGCAGGTTGCTGCTCGACCGGCTGATCACCGAGGCCGGCCGTGCCGGCGCCACAGGGGGTAAGCCGCGTACGTTGCTGCGGTTGAACCCGACTGCCCGGTACGCCGTCGGCGTGCACCTGGATCGAGCCGACACCACCGTCCTGCTCACCGACCTGTCCGGCCGGACGGTGGCGCGCCGGCACCGGACCCGGGGCATGACCGCCGGGCCACGGCGCGCGCTCGACACGATCGTCGCGGCCGTCCACGGCATTCTCGCCGCGGTACCCGGTACCGACCGGCTGCTGGGGGTCGGACTGGCCTGTCCCGGCCCGCTCGACCACACCACGGGTGTCCTGCACCGGGTTACCGGGCTACCGCAATGGGACGGCTTCCCCCTGCGGGACAAACTGGCTGGCCTGCTCGGCGAACCGACCATTGTGGACAAGGACACCAACGCCGCCGCGCTGGCCGAGTGCCTGTCCACGGGTACGGCACCGGGCAGCTTCGCGTACATCTACCACGGCCGCGGGCTCGGCGCGGGGCTCGTCCTGGACGGGCACGTCTACCGGGGACGGCGTACCAACGCCGGCGAGTTCGGCCACCAGGTGGTGGATCTGGACGGCGCGGCCTGTCCGTGCGGCAACCAGGGCTGCCTGGAGGCGGTGTGCCGGGTCGCGCTCGACGCCGGTGACATCGCCGCGGCGGCGCGTCTGGTCGGCATCGGAGCGGCCAACCTGGTACGGCTGCTGGACATCGACCGCATCGTGCTCGGCGGCCCGATCGTGCTCGATCAAGCCGAGCAGTACCAGCGCGTCGTCGTTGCCACGATAAGGAGCCAGTTGGGTGAGCCTGACTGGCAACAGGTCACTGTCACTCTCGCCGCCGCCGGCCGTGACAGCATCGCGACCGGTGCGGCAGCACTGGCCCGCGCACCCCTGTTCGACATCACCCGGCCCGACCGGTAGCCCACCCTTGTTGGGAGACTGCCGTGATGCGGCGGGCCTCGTACGACCATGACCTCGTGGACGTCGACCGAACCGGCCGGGATCCAGCGACAGCACGACCAAGCAACGTGACCAGCATTCAGTGCGGTCCGCGGACGATGGTGTAGACCTCGCGGGTGGCGTACACCACCAGCACGTACCCGGCGACGGGGTCGGCCCACCACCAGCCCAGCCCGGCGTTGAGGCCCAGCCCGGCCAGCACCGCGACGGCCAGCAGCCCGTCGATGAGAGTCACTCGACCCTCCGCCCGCAGCACCGGATTACCCAACGCGGCCCCGGTACGCGCCTTACCCGCCGCAAGCGCGAACATCACCACCGCGGTCACCCCGGTCCAGGCGATCCCGGCCACGCTGTGTCGCGCGTGGTAGCCAGCCACCAACACCACCGTGGACTGCACCCCCAGGTAACCGGCCAGCAGCCCGAACGCGGCACCGATCAGCCGCAACGCCCGCTGCTGCCGCCGTGGCCGGCTGCCGGACAGTTCCCACACCACCACCATGGAGGCGCCGATTTCGATCAGCGAGTCCAATCCGAATCCCGCCAGCGCCACTGACCGCGCGGCCAACGCGGCCAACGCCAGTACGCCGAGGCCGACCACGTTCCATCCCAGCGTGGCGTACTCCAGCCACAACCCCCGCGCCAGCAGTCGAGCGCGGGTGTTGTCGGGCGGTGCAATCACGACAGCAGTGTGCCAGAGCCGCGGCACCCGCAGTTCCGCACCTTCATGACCTTCACGGACGCCTCCGGGTCGCCCAGCGTATCCACGCGTGCGGCGCCGTGCGACTGACCGCACGCGTGTCTACGGCAGAGGCGGCTCACATCCCGTTGACAACATCACTTGTGTCTCAATACGCTTAACCTCTCAGTTAAGTGAGAGGGGCTTCGGGTGGCTGGCACCGACCAGCTCAGCACGGTGTTCTCTGCGCTCGCAGACCCGACTCGACGGGCGATCCTCGCCGAGCTGGCCGAACGCGACGCCACGGTCACCGAGCTCACCGCCCCTCTCCCCATCTCGATGCCGGCGGTGTCACGGCACCTGAAGGTGCTCGAACGCGCCGCGCTCATCTCGCGGTCGCGGTCAGGCAAGTGGCGCGCGAGCCGCCTCGAGGCTGCCCCGCTGCGCGAGGCGGCCGACTGGATCGAGCGCTACCGGCGGTTCTGGGACTCGTCCCTCACCCGCCTCGATGCCCACCTTGCCGCGGTGCAGGCCGCCGGACGGGCAACGGACCGGATCGCCGACGACCCCAAGGAGCTCGAATGAACACCGAAACTCCGCAGCTCGTCATCTCGCGCGTGTTCGACGCGCCGCGACAGCTCGTCTACCGGGCCTTCACCGATCCCGACCACCTGGCGGCGTGGTGGGGCCCGATCGGCAACTCACTGCCGCGCGACGAGATTGAGTTCGACGTGCGCCCCGGCGGCTATCAACGGTGGACGGAGGTCAATGCAGCCGAACCCGAGCTTCGCGTGCACATCCACGTCGACCTCACCGACGTCGCCGACGGCGAACTACTCGAAGGCGTCATGCACGTCAGTGGCCGGCTGCAGCAGGGCATCGAACCGTTCGAGACGAGACTCCGGGTCGAGTTCCACGACGAGGCCGACGGACGGACGCGACTCGAGATCCGCCAGTGGCTCCCCGAACACCTGGCGCACCCCAGCGAGGAGGGTTGGCGCCAGGCGTTCACCAAGCTGGACGCCACGCTGATGAATGTCCGGACTGTTGCGGCTGATCATCGAGAGGTAGACGCATGGCAAAGCTGATTTACGTGACGAACGTGTCGCTTGACGGCTACATCGAGGACGAACGCGGCGCGTTCGACTGGTTTCCACCCGACGACGAGGTATTCGCGTTCACCACCGACCTCCTGCGGTCCGTGGGCACGTTCCTCTACGGGCGGCGCCTGTACGAGGCGATGGCCGTCTGGGAGACCAACGCCGCTCTGGCCGCGCAGTCCGACCTCATGGCCGACTTCGCGAGCGCCTGGCAGGCGGCGAACAAAGTCGTGTACTCGACGACCCTCGCTGCGGTCTCAACTGCCGACACCCGACTCGAACGCCGTTTCGACCCCGCCGCGGTACACGAACTGAAGGCCACGGCCGGCAGCGATCTCACCGTAGGAGGTGCGAACCTCGCGACGCAGGCTTTCAAAGCCGGGCTGGTCGACGAGTGCCAGCTGTTCATCCTGCCCATTGTCCTCGGCGGGGGCAAGCCAGGGCTGCCGACCGGCTTGCGCGCCAACCTCAAGCTCCTCGATGAGCGCCGATTCCGAAACGGCGTCGTACACCTCCGCTACCGCCCTCTCGGACAATGACCGGCAGCCCTGTCCGGTTCGCCGGCGCTTGCCTGACAGGATCCTGGACGGAAGACGCACCGCCGCCGAGACGGAACGCTCACCGCGTGGGTCAGCCGGGGCAGTTCGCCGCGGCCAGCAGGGTCAGGTCGACCAGCCGGTTGGTGTAGCCCCATTCGTTGTCGTACCAGCCGAACACCTTCACCAGCGTGCCGCTGGCCTGGGTCAGGCTCGCGTCGAACACGCACGAGGCCGGATCACCGACCACATCCCGGGACACCACGGGAACGGTCGTGTACCGCAGCACGCTTCGGAGTGTGGACTCAGCGGCCGCGGCGAACGCCGCGTTCACCTGCTCCACCGTGGCCGGTCCGGACAGCTCACAGGTCAGGTCGGACACCGAACCGTTCTCCACCGGCACCCGCAGCGCCACCCCGTCCAGCCGCCCGGCCAGTTCGGGCAGCACCAGGCCGACCGCCTTGGCCGCGCCGGTACTCGTGGGGATGATGTTCACCGCCGCGGCGCGGGCCCGGCGCAGGTCCTTGTGCGGACAGTCCAGCAACACCTGGTCGTTGGTGTACGAATGCACCGTGGTCAGGAAGCCACGCTCGACGCCGAACGCCTCGTGCAGCACCGACGCCATCGGCGCCACACAGTTCGTGGTACAGGACGCGGCGGAGAGAACCTCGTGGCGTACCGGATCGAAGGTCTTCTCGTTGACGCCGAGCACCAGGGTCGCGTCGGCGTTCTTGCCGGGCGCGGAGATGAGCACCCGGCGGGCGCCGGCCTTCAGGTGCCGGGCCGCGTCATCGCGGGCGCGCAGCTGGCCGGTGGACTCGATGACCAGATCGACGTCCAGCGCCGCCCAGTCCAGGTTGGCCGGGTCCCGCTCGCTGGTGACCGGGATACGGAACCCAGCCACGGCCAGATCACCGGCATCGCAGGCCACCTCCCAGCGCAGCCGCCCGAACGTCGAGTCGTAGGCCAGCAGATGCGCCAGCGTCGCCGGCTCCCACAGGTCGTTGACCGCGACCACCTCGATGCCGCGGCCCAGCAGGCCCCGCTCCAGTACGCAACGCAGATAGTCCCGGCCGATGCGGCCGAACCCGTTGATGGCAACCCGGTACGTCATGGCGTTTCCCTCCCAGGGCTCGCGCATTCTCCTACCCACCCTTGCTCGTGGCCACCGGCTGCGGCAGTGCCGAAGGTCCCATCGGGAACGGGCGGATCGTCCCTGTGGCGACGCCGGCTGGACACGGGTGTCACGACGTGCGTGCGCGACAGGTGTCAAGACCCGCCAGGTCGGGACCTTCGGCCCAGCACACGCACCGGCCAGCGCGATCGGATGGAAGCAAACGGAAGCGACGAAAGGGGGTGCGCAGATGAACGTTCTGGTGCCACGCCTGCTGGGCGACCTCAGCGGCTGGTTCGACACCGACTTCCCGCTGCGGACCGGTCACCTGATCCGGGTCGAGGAGACCGTGACAGACACCGAGTACATCCTGCGCGCGGAACTGCCCGGCCTGGACCCGGACAAGGACATCCAGATCACGATCGGCGAGGGGTACCTGACACTGCAAGCGGAGCGCCGCGAAGCCGAGGCGGTACGGGGCCGCAGCGAGTTCCGCTACGGCGTAACCCAACGCGCGATCCGGCTGCCCGCCGCCGCGGACACCGAACACATCAAGGCCCGCTACACCGCGGGCGTACTCGAAGTGACCGTGCCGCTGACCACAGCACCGCCAGCCAACAAGCAGATCCCGATCGACGCGTAACCACCACCCGCCCCGGTGCCGGCGCCTTCCGCGCCGGCACCGGCGTGCGTACCAGGGCCGGAGGTCCCGGCACGCCGGGCACCACCGGCTCTACCGGACCAGCAACCAGCCCCGGCACCGTGGAGGCGGCGGCGTGGGTCACCGGTACGAGCGGAGGTATGCGCATGGCGCGGCGGACGGAGTTGGCGGCGGGTCCGCGGCCGGTCGTGGCCGAGTCGTGGCGCCGCTGCGCCGAGGGCGGCGCGCACCCCGAGAGTGGGTGGCTGCCGCCGGTGCGCCTGGCCCCCGACGTGCTGCGGGACTACCGGGACGCGCATCCGCTGGGCCGCCTGCTGCCGATGTTCGACGAGTTGCTCGGCTGCGGTGCCGGGGACGCGCACGTGTTCGCGGTCACGGACGAGCGGGGCACGCTGCTGTGGGTACGGGGCGACCCCCGCACGGCACGGCGGGTGGAGCGGATGA
>DATEJJ010000296.1:0-3777 GCA_035278125.1 Rugosimonospora sp. | reverse complement strand
CGCGTCCCGGGCCAGCGCCGCCACCACGTCCGCGTGCCCCTGCACCGACAGCGACATGCCGATGTTCCAGGCGGCCACCGCGCGGTGGTCCAGGTCCTCCGCCCGGGCCGCCGCGGCCATCGCGCGGTCCGCCGCCAGCAGCGACACCTCGTGCGCCCCGACCCGCTTGGTGAAGGCGCGGACCAGGAAATACAGCATCGCCGTGGTACGCAACACCGCCCGCTGGTCCTCGCCGGCGACCACGGGTACCGTCGCGCGCGCATCCGTGATCAGCGAGGGCAGCAACGACCCGATGTACCCGTACGGGCGCCGCTCCTGCCACAGCGCCCACGCGCTGTCCACCGCCCGCGACAGCGCCTCGACCTGCGGCTCCCCCGCGAGCCGGGGCCGGTACGCGTGCATCGCCGCGCGGATCGCCGGTACCGCCGGGTGCTCGGTGGGGCCGTCGGGCAGGCTGTTCACCGGCAGTCCGGTCAGCTGGTAAAGGTCGCGTACCCGCAGAATCCGCGCGATGGCCACCCAGTCCGTGAGTGCCGCGACGTTCCGCTCGCCCGATTCCCATTTGCGCCAGGTCGACACCGTGCAGCCTTTGAGCTGAGCACACTGTTCCTGGGTCAGACCAAGGCGGCGGCGATAAATGCGGATCCGCTCGCCCGGCGGTAAGTGGTGGTCCAAGTCGGCCACGACACACCTCCCAGCGTCGCGGAATTGATGGTACGCGCCGCCCTCGCGAATTCGGAGTGCCCCGGGGGTTTCTGGCCTGCCCCGCAACGCGGCCGCACGGGGCGGTGGCCCTGGCGCCGGCGTCCTACGATGCCGTCGTGAACTTCCACGTGACCGGCCGGCGCGTCGTGGCCACCGTCATCGACGGGATCGTGTTCGGCATCATCAGCAGCCTGCTCCCGATCCGGTCCGGATCGTCTGGCTTCAGCCTCACCCAGCTGTCATCCGGCGGCAGCCTCCTCCTGCTGGTCGTCGTGGTGCTCTACTACGTGCTGCTGGAGGGCCTCACCGGCCGCACGGTCGGCAAGTTCGTCACCGGCATCCGGGTCATCGACGAGGCGACCGGCCGGCCACCCGGCGCCGGCAAGGCGTTCGTCCGTACCCTGCTGCGCCTGATTGACGGCATTTTCGGGTACCTCGTCGGCTTCGTGATCGTGATCGCGTCCGAGAAGCGCCGGCGCCTCGGCGACATGGTGGCCAGGACGCTCGTCGTGCGCGCCTGAGCCGGCTGCCCGCGGATCAGCCGCGCAGCCGGAGCGAGGCCAGCGGTATCGGCCCTAACGGCGGCGCCTGCCAACAGGCGGTGAAGGTGCCGGTCGCCGGGTCCAGGTCCAGGTGCAGGCGGTGGGGGTTCTCGGTGAACACGATGTCGACCAGCAGCCTGCCGCGCGACCAGGCGTACGCGGTGGCCACCGGCCCGTCGACCGTCCAGCCGTCCGGGTCCGCCAGGGTGGCGACCAGTTCCCGGCCGTCGTCGACGACCAGCTGACCCGGCCGGACCCGTACCGTGTGCAGCGTCTCGACCGCGTTGCCCGGCCCCGGCCGGTACGTCGCGTCGGTGATCTCGCCGGTGCTCCCGTCGCCCACCGGGGGTGCCAGCTCCGGCGACTCGTCCGGCCACGGTCCTGCCGCGCCGGACCCGGCGGTCAGCACCGGCAGCAGGTGCGTCCACATCTGGTCGAGGACGCCCTGCATGTCGGGGCTCTGCGAGGTGATGGCCACGACCGCGTCCGCCTCCGGCAGGATCACCATGAACTGCCCGTACGCGCCGTCGCCGCGGTACCCGTGCCGGCTGCGCCAGAACTGGAATCCGTAGCCCTGGTTCCAGTCCGGGTTCTCCCGGTGGGTGGCCACGTGCGACCGGGTGGCCTCGGCGACCCAGCCGGCCGGCAGGAGTTGCCCGCCCTGCCACGCGCCGCCGTCCAGGAAGACCTGGCCCAGCTTGGCGATCGCCTCGGTCGGCAGGTGCAGCCCGGAGAAGCCCTGCTCGCGGCCGACCGGATCGGTCCACCATCCGTACCGGTGGATGCCCAGCGGCTCGAACAGCCGCGGTCGCAGGTACCCGCTCAGCGGCTCGCCGCTGACCCGCGTGATGATCGCCGAGAGCGCGTTCGTGCACGGCTGGTTGTACGCGAAGAAGCTGCCGGGCTCGTGCTCGGGCGGCAGCAGGAACAGGCCCAGCGTCATGTCTCCGGCGCCGGCCCGCAGCGCCTCGTCGATCCGCTCGTCGGCGTGCCCGCTCGCCATCGCCGCGAGGTGCCGCACCAGGGTCGACCGGGACCGCGGATCGGTCACCCGGGCGTCGAACTCCGGGAAGTACGACAGCGCGGTCGCATCGAGGTCCACCAGGCCCTCGGCCACCGCGAACCCGAGCGCGGTGGCGGTGAAGCTCTTGCTCAGCGAGTACAGCAGGTGCGGCGTGTCCGGCCGGTACGGTCGCCACCAGCGCTCGGCGACCACGTGACCGTGGCGCAGCACCATGAGGCTGTGCAGCTCGACCTCCGGCATCGGCGCCAGCGCCGCGAGGAACGCGTCGATACCGCTCGCGTCGACCCCCTGCTCGGCCGGGGTGCTGCGGGGAAGCTCGCTCATCCCTGCTTTATAGCCCGGTTCGCCCCGGGATTGTCAGGGCCGCCGCCACGGTGGTTTAGGGTAGGGGCCGATGAGCGGAGAGTTGGTACCGGAGCCCCCGCAGGTCCGCATGTCCGACGCGGACCGCGAGCGGGTGTCCGAGCGGCTGCGCAAGGCGGCCGGTGAGGGGCGCCTGACCCTCGACGAGTTCGAGCAGCGGCTGGCCGGCGTGCTCGCCGCGCGCACGTTCGCCGAGGTCGAGCCGTACGTGGCCGACCTGCCGGGCGGACCGGTACTGCCGCTCGCACCGGAGTACGCGGAGCTGCGGACGACCGCGGCGAGCCTGAAGCGGCGCGGCGCCTGGGTGGTGGCCCGGCGGCTCCAGGTGACCGCCAAGGCCGGTTCGGTGAAGCTCGATTTCACCGAGGCGCTCATCGCCCACCGCGTCGTGGAGATCGACCTGAACGTGTCGGCCGGCTCGACCACGCTGGTGGTACCGCCCGGGGCATCGGTGGACATCGACAGCGTCGAGATGGTCGCCGGCAGCGCCCGGGTCCGGGGCGGCGTACCCAACTCGCCGATGGCCGGCCCCGAACTGCACTTCGTGGTACGCGGCAAGCAGCGCGCCGGCAGCCTGACCGTCCGGTACCAGCGCCACTTCTGGCGCTGGCGCTGGTGATTACGACCGTCCTCGTTGGACGGTCACAGTACCCCCGCGTAGGTGAGCGCGAAGAACGCGCTGGGTACCAGGAAAAGGAGGCTGACCACGGCGATCCGCCGGATCGACTGGCGGCGCCGCAGCAGCAGGTGATAAGCCAGCACCAGTCCCGGCACGGTGACCGCCTCGAACGGCAGCATCCGGCGCGGGATCACGGTGCCGGTGGCGGCCAGCACCACCGACAGGCCGGCGGCCACCGTCCACGCCACGAGACCGACCAGGTAGGTCCGGCGCCGTCCCAGCGTGACCGCCACCGTCTGGTACCCGCTGCCGGCGTCGGCCTCGTAGTCGGCGAGCGTGGTCGGGATGTAGAGCGCGGCACCGACCAGCGTGCCCTGCACCGAGATCGGCCACGGGTACCCGGAAAGACTGTGGACGGCGGTCCACCCGGCCAGCGGGGCCAGCGCGCCGAGCGCCAGCGCGTTGGCGGCCACGTCGGCGCCGGGGCGGGACTTGAGCCGCACCGGCGGGGCGCTGTACAGCCA
>DATEJJ010000295.1:0-3274 GCA_035278125.1 Rugosimonospora sp. | reverse complement strand
CACCGCCGCGGCGCAGGCCGGGAACTTCGACCCGGGCGGCATCCTGCTGCGCGGTACCGCCTCGGCCACGCCCGTCATCCCGTTGCTGGCCGACCTGCGCGCCGCGCTGCCGCCGGACGTGGCCGACCACGTCCACCTCGGCGCCACCAGCCAGGACATTGTGGACAGTGCACTGTGCCTGGTCGCCCGGCGGGCCAGCGACACCATCCTGGCCGACCTGCGCAGCGTGGTGGACCGGCTGGCGCAGCTGGCGCAGGAGCACGCGCACACCGTCCAGATGGGACGGACCCTGCTGCAACAGGCCGAGCCGACCACGTTCGGGCTGGTCTGCGCCGGCTGGCTGCAGGCGGTGGACGAGGCCGTGACCGGGCTGCGCCAGGTGGCCTGGCGGCGGCTCGCGGTACAGCTGGGCGGGCCGGTGGGCACGCTGGCCGGGTACGGGGAGCGGGGTCCGGAGATCGTCGGGCTGCTCGCCGACGAGCTGCGCCTGGCCGAACCCACGCTGCCCTGGCACACCAACCGCAACCGGGTCGCCGAGCTGGCCGGCGCGCTGGGCATCGTGTCGGGCACGCTGGCCGGTATCGCACAGGACGTGGCGCTGCTGTCCCAGACCGAGGTGGGGGAGCTGGCCGAGGGCAGCCCGGGTGGCTCCTCGGCCATGCCGCACAAGCGCAACCCGGCCGCGTCGGTACTCGTGGTCGCCGCCGCGCACCGGGTACCGGGGCTGGTCGCCACGGTCCTGGCCGGGATGGCGCAGGAGTACCAGCGCGCGGCCGGCCGCTGGCAGGCGGAGTGGGCCACGGTGACCGAGCTGCTCCGGCTGACCGGGGGCGCCGCCGCGCACACCGCACAACTGCTCGCCGAGCTCCAGGTGTACCCGGACCGGATGCGTGCCAACTGCGGCGAAGCCGAGCCGGCACCCGGCGTGGACTGGTTGGTCCGAAGGGTCCTTCAGGCACACGAGGATGCGCGATGACGATTCTGCACGCGGAGGTGAGTGGCCCGCCCGGGGCGCCGGTACTGGTGCTGGGCGGCTCGCTGGGCACCACCCTGGACATGTGGCAGCCGCTGCTGGACGAGCTGGGCGGCGGGTACCGGGTGCTGCGGTACGACCACCGCGGCCACGGTGGCTCGCCGGTACCCCCGGGACCGTACACAGTGGACGAGCTGGGCCGGGACGTGCTGGCACTGCTGGACGCGCGGGGCCTGGACCGGGTGCTCTACTGTGGACTGTCGCTGGGTGGCATGGTGGGCATGTGGCTCGCCGCGCACGCGCCGGAGCGGATCGAGCGGCTCGCCCTGCTGTGCACGGCCGCGTACCTGCCGGCGGGGCAGGGCTACCGGGACCGCGCGGCCCAGGTACGGGCGGCGGGTGTGGGCAGCGTGGCCGAGGCGGTACTGGCGCGCTGGTTCACCGTGCGGTACCTGGCCAGGCACGACGTGGCCGGGTACCGCGCGATGCTGGCCGGTACGCCGGCCGAAGGGTACGCCGGGTGCTGCGAGGCGATCGCGGCGATGGACCTGCGGCCGGTGCTGCCCCGGATCGTGGCGCCCACGCTCGTGGTGTCCGGATCCGATGATCCGGCCATCCCGCCGCCGTTCGGCGAGCAGATCGCGGCGGCGGTACCGGGTGCCCGGTTCGAGGCGCTCGACGACGCGGCGCACCTGGCGGCGGTGGAGCAGCCCGGTGCGGTGGCCCGGCTGCTGCGGCAGCACCTGACGGTGGAGTGAGGGGGAGCAGTGGCGGACCGGTACCCGGCAGGCATGGCGGTACGGCGGCAGGTGCTCGGCGACGCGCACGTGGACCGCGCGATCGCGCGTACCGACGAGTTCACCGGGGACTTCCAGAGCCTCATCACCCGGTACGCCTGGGGCGAGGTCTGGGCCCGGGACGGGCTGGACCGGCGTACCCGCAGCTGCATCACGCTGGCGATGCTGGCCACGCTGCGCTGCGAGGAGGAGCTGGCGATGCACGTACGCGCGGCGCGCCGCAACGGCCTGACGCCCGACGAGATCAAGGAGGTGCTGCTGCAGGTCGCCATCTACGCGGGCGTACCCGCCGCGAACACGGCCTTCGCCATCGCGCAGCGGGTACTGTCCGAAGAGGACGGTCATGGCTGAGGGCGAGCGGGACAGCGAGTTCGTCCAGTCGCTGGAGCGCGGGCTGGCCGTGATCCGCGCGTTCGACGCCGAGCACCCCGAGCTGACGCTCAGCGACGTCGCCCGGATCACCGGGCTGACCCGCGCGTCGGTACGGCGGTTCCTGCACACCCTGGTCGACCTGGGCTACATGCGTACCGACGGGCGGCGCTTCGCGCTGCGCGCGAAGATCCTCGAACTCGGGTACGCGTACCTGTCCAGCCTGTCCCTGCCCGAGGTGGCCATGCCGCACCTGGAGCAGCTGGTGGAGCGGATGCACGAGTCCTCGTCGGTGTCGGTGCTGGACGGGGACGAGGTGGTGTACGTCGCGCGGGTACCCACCAAGCGGATCATGCGCATCGCGATCAGCGTGGGTACCCGGTTCCCGGCGTTCGCCACGTCCATGGGCCGGGTGTTGCTGGCGGGGCAGTCGGACGACTGGCTCGACGGGTACCTCGCCTCGACGCAGCTGCGCGCGATCACCCGGCACACGATCGCCGACCCGGCCCGGCTACGCGCCGAGCTGGTGCGCATCCGGCGGGACGGCTGGGCCCTCGTGGACCAGGAGCTGGAGGAGGGGCTGCGGTCGGTGGCGGCGCCGATACACGATGCGGATGGCCGGGTGGTCGCGGCGGTGAATCTGTCCGCGCACGCCAGCCGGTGCGGCGCGGCGGAGATGGTCGGGGAGTTCCTCGATCCGTTGCTGCGTACCGCAAAGCTGATCGAGGAAGACCTACGCGCAACGGGTTCGGGCACGCTAGCATTCGGAGCGCGATGAGGTGTATGCGTTCGGTAATCTCAAGCATCTTGTCGCGCCCCGAAGGCGGGTGCCAGCATGTGCGTCGGGTAGGGTCCCTAGCAGTTTCCGGCGTGTAACACACCGGAGCCGGCCGTTGGTGGATATGTAAGGGGTAGGTCGGCGCCGGGCGACGCGCGGTCGGGCAGAGTGGCCCGGCGCTGCGGTCGGCGTGCGAGCCGTGCCCACCCGCCTGGCGGGGCGCAGGCTTGGCAAGGGAGAACAACAAGTGGCCGACGATCGTGCCCGGGGGCGTCCACAGATGCCACCACGGGCGGCGCACAACGGGGATCCGTGGGCGAACCCCACGCGGCGGCAGGGCGTGCCCGGACCCGGGTA
>DATEJJ010000294.1:0-14554 GCA_035278125.1 Rugosimonospora sp. | reverse complement strand
CTGCGCCGCGGCGCACTACGGCCCGGCCAAGGGGGTGCCGGTCACCCTGGCGCACCGGCTCGGCCGGCCCGGCCGGGACCGCGGCCTGGCGCACATCCTCGCGGTCAGCCAGGCTGTGGCCGAGCACAACCTGCTCGCCGCCGGCGACGTGCCCTGGTCGGTCCTGCCCAACTTCGTGCCGGCCCGGCTGCTGTCCGCGCCGGGCGAGCCGCGCGGGCGCTCGCGCGACCCCGAACTGCCCACGGGCGAGTTCCTGCTGTTCGTCGGCGAACTGCACGAGCAGAAGGGCGTGGGGACGCTGCTCGACGCGTACCAGCAGATCCCGGCCGACCTCCGGTTGCCGCTGGTGTGTCTCGGGCGTCCGGGTCCGCGGCCCCTTGCCCTTCCCGAGGGGGTACGCGCGCGGGGCCCGTGGCCGCACGACCGGGTGATGGACGCGGTGCGCGCGTGTACCGCGGCGGTGGTGCCGAGCCGGTGGCCGGATCCGTGCCCGACCACGGTGCTGGAGGCGATGGCCGCGGCCCGGCCGCTGGTCGCCACGCGGACCGGCGGGATACCCGACATGGTGGTGGACGGCGAGACCGGCCTGCTGGTCGAGCCGGACGACCCCGGCGGGCTGGCCAAGGCGCTCACCACGCTGCTGTGGGACCCGCGGCGCGCGGCGAGCCTGGGCGAGGCCGGCCGCGCCCGGGTCACCGCGTTCACCGACACCGCGGTCGCCGACCGCCTGACCGACCTCTACCGGCGATTGGCATCCTTCAGATGAGTGAGCGGTTTCGGGTCCTCCAGGTCACGCCGCGGTACTTCCCGGACAGCGGCGGGATCGAGACGCACGTGCACAACGTGTCCACCCGGCTGGCCGCGGCCGGCGTGGACGTGACCGTGCTGGCCACCGACCGCTCGCACCGGCTGGCCCGCGGCGAGCGCGTGGACGGCGTTTCGCTGCGCCGCGTGCCGGCCTGGCCGCGCGGCCGCGACTACTACCTGGCCCCCGGGCTGTGGTCGGCCATCGGCGCCAGCGGCGCCGATCTGGTGCATTTCCAGGGGGTACACACCCTCGTGCCGCTGCTGGGCATGCAGGCGTGCCTGCGGCAGGGCATCCCGTACGTGCTGAGCCTGCACACCGGCGGGCACTCCTCGCAGGTACGCAGCCGGCTGCGCTCGGCACAGTGGCGGCTGCTGGCACCGCTGCTGCGGCGCGCCGAGCGGGTCATCGCGGTCAGCAGGTTCGAGGCGCGGCTGTTCACCGAGCTGGCCCGGCTGGACCCGGCGCGCGTCACCGTCATCCGCAACGGCGGTACCCTGCCACCCGGCCCACCTGAGTCCACTGTGGACGTACGGCCGCTGGTGGTGTCCGTGGCGCGGCTGGAGCGGTACAAGGGGCACCACCGGCTGATCGAGGCGATGCCCGCGCTGCTGCGCGCCGTACCCGACGCGCGGGCGCTGATCCTGGGCACCGGCCCGTACGAGGCGAGCCTGCGCGCGCTGGCCGGCCGGCTCGGCGTGGCCGACCGGGTGGCCATCGACTACGTGCCGCCCGGGGACCGCGGGCGGCTCGGGCTCATCCTGCGGGAGGCCGGCGCCGTGGTGCTGCTGAGCGAGTACGAGGCGCACCCGGTCGCCGTGATGGAGGCGGTCGCGCTGCACCGTCCCGTCCTGGTCACCGTCAACTCCGGCCTGGCCGAACTGGTGGAGGAGGGGCTGTGCCGGGGCGTACCCGACGACGCGACGCCGGACCAGATCGCCGGTGCCCTCGCCGCAACGCTCACCGCACCCGCGGCCCAGCCGGTGCCGGTACGCCTGCCGGACTGGGACCAGTGCGCGGCGGCGGTACTCGACGTGTACCGGTCCGTGCTGCCTACCGCCGGCCGGCTAGCACCGAGGTGATCCCGCCGCGCAAGTGCTCGCGCAGCGCCGGCGCCTGGTACGCCTCGGTGGCGTGGCCGAGGGAGGTGTAGAAGCAGCGCACCCCCTGGTACTCGTGGCACCACGCGATCGGGTGGTCCGCGCCCAGCGCGCCGCCCTGGTACGACGACTCGTCCACGCGCAGCAGCACCCGTACCCGCCCGCCCGGGTTGGTGGTGAAGTCGTACCACTCGTCGGTCCACTGCCACTCCGGCTCCAGGTGGGCCGTTGCCGGATGGTCCCGGTCGGCCACCAGGATCCGCCCCGGCTGCAAAGGCGGGTGCCCGGCGAAGACGGCACCGACCAGCCCGCCGAAGAACGGCCAGCCCGTCTCCGTGTTCGCCGCGCTGTGTACCGCCGCGAAGCCGCCACCCCCGAGCAGGTACCCGCGCAGCCCGTCGCGCTGTGCCCCGTCGAGTATCCGGCCGGTGGTGCTGAGGAACACGACGGCACCGAAGCGGCTCAGGTCGCCGGTGAACACGGTGGCGTCTTCCGTCGCGTACACGGGGAAACCCAGCTCGCCGATGGCCGTGACGGCGGCCGGGATGCTGTCGTGGCGGTACCCGGCGGTCTTGGAGAACACCAGCAGTTCGTCGCGCACCCGGCCATTATGCCGGCGCGGCGTACCATCGGCTGGTGTCCGGATCGCAGCGTTCGCAGCAGCAGAAGGCCGAAGCCTTCCGCGCCCTGCACGGCAGCGGCGTGTTCCTGATTCCCAACCCGTGGGACGCGGGCTCGGCGAAGGTGCTCGCCGCGCTGGGCTTCGCGGCGCTCGCGAGCACCAGCTCCGGGTTCGCGTTCACGCTGGGCCGTCTCGATGGTGGCACCGCGCTGGACGAGGTCGCGGCGCACGCGCGGGCGCTGGCCGAGGCGACCCCGCTGCCGGTGTCGGTGGACCTGGAGAACGGGTACGGCCCGGAGCCGGCCGACGCGGTACGCGCCATCACCGCGGTGGCCGAGGCCGGCGCGGTCGGCGGGTCCATTGAGGACTTCGACCCGGCGGGCGGGTTGTATCCGGTGGCCCGGGCGGCGGAGCGGATCGCCGCCGCGGCCGAGGCGGCCCGGGACTTCGGCTTCCCGTTCACGCTGACCGCCCGCGCCGAGAACCACATCCGCGGCAACCCCGATCTGGACGACACGATCGCGCGGCTGCGGGCGTACGAGCGCGCCGGCGCGGACGTGCTCTACGCGCCGGGCCTGGCCACCACCGCGGACATCGGCGCGGTATGCGCGGCGGTGACCAGGCCGGTCAATGTGCTGGCGCGGCCGGACCTGACGGTCGCGGGCATCGCCGCGGCCGGTGCCCGGCGCATCAGCGTGGGCGGCGCGCTGGCCTGGGTGGCGGTCAACGCGATGGCGTCGGCCGCGCAGCGGATCCTCGCCGACGGCGACCTGTCGGCACTGGCGGTGCCGAAGCAGGTCGCCGGCTGGCTGGAGACCGACTGACCAGTCAGCGCCGGGTGCTTCAGCGCTGGGTGTAGATGAAGCCGATCTTGTCGACTGCGTCCCCGGAACGGCCCCAGAAGCCGGCGATCTGCCAGCCCGACGGCGCCGTACGAGTCACGCAGTCCGACGTGGTCGTGCCACCGGAGAGCGTGTTGCCGAGGTTCGTGGTGAATTTCGCGTAGAAGATTCTGGTGTGGCTGTTGTATTGGGCCTCGCACAGGTACGCGGACACCACATACTCGCCGCTGCCGAGGGTGAGTGTCTGCGCGGTGCCGCCGGTACCGCCGTGGCTCAGCGTGGTGCCGTTGCTCAACGTCAGGTTCATCTGGTCCACTCTGGACCCGCTGCGCAGTCCGAGGGTGGTCGCCCGGGCACCGGCCGGCACGCTGTCGATGTCGTCGTAGTAGTCGCCGTGCGGGCCGCCGAACTGCTCGCTGAACTGGAACGCCGGGTTGGTGGACCAGCTGAACTTCACCGTGATCGGGTCGTGGTCGGAGAGCATGGCGCCGGTGCCGTCGAGGAACTTGGCGTGCTCGTTGTTGTAGTACGTCGCGTTCAGGTTGATGAACTTACTGCTCCGGTACATCACCTTGTCCACCACCTCGCAGGTGTTGGTGATGGCCGTCTCGTCGCAGACCAGCGCCGGGTCGCCCGCCGCGGGCGGTACGCCGGCACGCTCCAGCTGTACCCACGCGTCGGTCAGCCCGTTGTTCGCCGCGAACGCCGAGATCGTGTCCGCCGAGCGGGTGTACCGCGAGTTGGTGTCACCCATCACCACGACCGCGTTGCCGGCCGAGTGCGTGGCGATGAACGAGGTGAGCTGGCTCAGGTTGTCGGCGCGCGAGGACTCGTCGCCGGCGTTGGTACCCGCGTTGGTGTGCAGGTTGTAGAAGTCGACATACACGCCCTGGGCCAGCTGTACCCGCATGAAGGTGAAGCCCTTGGGGGTCAGGCAGTCACCCGAGTCCACCTGGCAGGAGTTCCACTTGTCCCGCTCGAAGTCGTCGGAGTCGTAGGCGTCGTTGGACAGTGAGTTGAGCCCGCTGCCGATACCGGCCCCGCCACTGGTGGGTGTGCGGTACGGGTGGCTGTCGGACGCGTACAGGTACGCGTGGTAGTTGAAGTCTTCCTGTACGTGGATGATGTCGTACGGGCTGAGCCGCTGCCCGATCAGGGTGGTGGCCGCCTGGCGTTCGGTCGGCGCGCTGGACAGCCCGTCGGGCAGCCCGGCGACGTTGTAGGTCAGGACACTGAAGGCACCGGAGTCGGCTGCCGCGGCGGGTCCGGCCAGGACCGCGAGTCCGAGTGTGGCGGTCGCCGCCGCCGCGAGGCAGGCCAGGATTTTGCGCATGGTTTACCCCTCTGTTCGCGCCGGGCGAGCTGCATCGCATTGATGGGGGTGAGGCCCGGCGTGACGACTGTATGCGCTCTTCCCGCCCAGCGGAAGAGGAGTGCGAGTCTGATTCATGTTAGGATCCGCGGGCATTCACGCACTGTTAGGCTCCGCGTCGTCCGCCTCGGGCAGGCTCCCGGGCGCACCTGATCAGCGATAAGGGCGGGAGAACAGCATGGACACCATGCAACGACGGGCATTTCTCAGGCGGTCAGCCACCGTGGCGGCGGGGCTGGCCGCCGGCCCCGTCGCGCTGCGCTGGCTGCTGGACCCGGACCTGGCGCTGGCGTCCACAACGGACGCTCCCGCGTTCGTGGATTCCTACACCACCAACCTGATCGCCAACCTCACGCCGGACAGCAACGCGGCCGTGCGCATCCTCAGCGGCATGAGTCGACTGTGGACAACCGGCGCCGCCTGGAACACCGGCACTCCGGCCGACCCCGAGGTGCTGCGCGCCAACATCCGGTACGCGGCCCGGATCACCGCCACCCGTACCGCCGCGCAGGCCAAGCTCGCGTTCGTCTACGACCGGCAGCACCAGAGCTACGCCGCCATCGGCGGCCTCGGCCCGCTGGCCGACCTCTACAAGACCGGCGCCAAGGCCGTCACCAGCATCACCAGCGCACCCGACGGCACCCCGCCGACGACCATCAACGACGCGGTACCGGCCGGCGCGCCCGCCGGCTCCGCCATCGGCGCCGGCGCCACCGACTCCGCGCTCGGCACCGTGGTGCAGCTGGTCAACACGCTGCGTGGCCAGTACGCCTCCGGCAACCCGAGCAAGTACGCGTACCAGTACCCGCGTCCCTGGCGGCTGAACCTGGACAGCAAGGTGGTCGACACCGGCGCGGTCGACGCCCTCGGCTACCCCGTCTACGACTCGCCCGTGGTCGTCGTGCCGCAGCTGCTCCGCCAGCGCAGCACCAGCCCCACCGACGACGCCGGCTTCCCCAGCGGCCACACCAACGCCTTCTACCTGGCCGCCCTCGCCCTCGCGTACGCGATCCCCGAACGCTTCCAGGAGCTGGTGGCGCGCGCCAGCGAACTCGCCGACACGCGCATCATCGCCGGCATGCACTCGCCGCTGGACGTGATCGGCGGGCGGACCCTGGGCACCGCGCTCGCCGCCGCCACGCTCGACGACCCGGCCAACGCGGGCCTCAAGGCCGCCGCCCGCAGCCAGGCGGCCAGCTACTTCCAGGCGCAGACCGGCACCACGGCCGACACGCTGTACGCGTACGCGCATTCGGCCACTGTGGACGCTGACCCGTACGCCGACCGCGCGGCCAACGCCATCGCCGTGCGCCGCCGCCTCACCTACGCCTTCCCGCGCCGCGGCTCCGGGGATCCCCAGGTGGTACCGAAGGGTGCCGAGGTGCTGCTGGAGACGCGGCAGCCGTACCTGGACGCCGCCGCGCGCCGCGAGGTGCTGCGTACCACCGCGCTGCCCGGCGGGTTCCCGCTGCTGGACGGGCCGGAGCAGTGGGGCCGGCTGGACCTGTTCACCGCCGCCGACGGGTACGGCGGCTTCGACCGTGACGTGACGGTGACCATGGACGCCACGGCCGGCGGCTTCAACGCGGCCGACGCGTGGCGCAACAACATCGGTGGTACCGGCGGGCTGACCAAGGCGGGTACCGGGACGCTCACCCTGACCGGCGGCAACTCCTACTGCGGCGGTACCCGGGTCACCGCGGGCACCCTGGTCGCGGGCGGGCCGGACGCGCTCGGCCGGGGCGACGTGGAGGTGCGTGGCGGCGGTACCCTGCGGGTCGGCGGGGTACGCGTCCGGGGCGGGTACGCGCAGGCCGGTGGCGCGGTACTGGACGTGACCCTCAACGGGTGCGGCGGCGAGCCACCGCTGTCCGTCGCGGGGGCGGTCGTGCTCGGTACCGGCAGCGCGCTGGTCATCCGGCTCGACACGACGCGCGGGCCGGTCGCCGGGCGTACCCTCCCGGTGATCCGGGCGGGGCACGTGCGCGGCACGTTCGGCAGCGTGACGGTACTGGGCAGCGGGCACCGCGCGGTCCCGGTGTACACGCCCGGCGGCGTCTCGGTGCGCATCGGGTAGCCCTACCCGTTCAGCTGGCGCTGCAACGCGGTCAGCGGACCGTCCCAGTCGCGGGCGAGCGCGGCGAGGAACTGCTGCGCCACCTTCATCGGCGCCGAGTCCAGCCGGTACCGGACCCGGCGCCGCTCCCCCGGCTCGGCCACCACCAGGCCCGCCTCGGCCAGCAGGGCGAGGTGCTTGGCGACGGCCTGCCGGGTGATCGGCAGCCGGCCGGCCAGATCCGTCGCGGTGGCCGGCCCGCCGGCCGCGAGCGCGGCGAGGATACCCCGCCGGCTCGGGTCGGCCAGGGCGGCGAAGACCTCCTGTGCCACCGCCTCCAGATCAGGCTTGGCCATCGAGGTACGCGACCAACTCGTTCAGCTCGCTGACCCAGCCCTCGGTGTTGCCCGAGTATGCCTTCTTGTAAGCGTCGCCGTCGTCGACCTGGGCGAACCCGGACTCGACCATGGTCAGCGTGGTGCCCTCGCCGGTGGGCTCCAGGGTGAACTCGACGTAGGTGCGGCGCGGGTCGCTCTCGGGCAACCCGTACAGCCCCCAGGTGTACCCGAAGACGCGCGGCGGCTCGAGGCGTTCGATGGTCAGGGTGGCCACGTGGCCATGGTCCCACGTGAGCTTCGCCTGCCCGCCGACCCGCAGGTCGACCTCGGCCCTGTTGCCGAACCAGGTGCCGAGGCCCTCGGCGGTGGTCAGCGCCTGCCAGACGCGCTCGGGCGAGTGGGTCAGGTTGATCGTGCGCTCGATGCGGTCGGGGAATCCCATGGCCTGCCTCCTCAGTAGCAACCATTCAGTTGCTACTGAACCTATCGCAACCCAGTGGTTGCGTCAACCCGTTCCGCTTGACGCGGCTGCATGCGGCCGGTTCGCTGACAGCAGCGCACCGCGGTGTTCCGCCCACCCCGGCCGCCGGGCCAGGATGGGTGAGTGACGACCCCGAGGTACGACGGGTACGCCGACTGGTACGACACCACCTTCCACCACCTCGGCGACGACGGCGGCTCCGCCGGCCTGCTGAGCCGCCTGCTCGGGCCCGCCGACCCGGTGTACCCCGTCTGCCTGGACATCGGCTGCGGCACCGGCCTGCACTTCGGCACCGTCCAGCGGCACGGGTACACCGTCATCGGCGTTGACCTGTCCGCCGACCAGCTCCGCATCGCGTCGTCCCGCAACCCCCGGGTACTGCGTGCCGACGCGCGCCGGCTGCCGCTCGCCGATGCCTGCGTCCCCGCCGTCGCCATGACGTTCACCCATACCGACGTGGATGACTTCCCCGCCGCCGTCGCCGAGGCGGCGCGGGTACTGCGGCCGGGTGGGCGCCTGGTCCACCTGGGGCTGCACCCGGCGTACGTCGGCGCCTTCGTGGACCGGCGCGGGGAGGTGGACGCCCGGGAACTGTGCTTCACCGCGGGCTACGGCGACGAGGGGCTGCACCGCGACCCGACCGGCCGGTTCCCGATACGCAGCCGGGTAGGCGCGCGCTACCTGACCCTGGCCACCTTCCTCGGCGCTTTCCTCACGCAACCGAGCCTGCGCCTCGACTCCCTCACCGAGCTGGACAACGGCATGCGGCCGTGGCGCCCGGATACCGCCGGCGGCCGGATCCTGCCCTGGAACCTCGCGCTCACGCTCACGAGAGCTTCTTCGCCATGACGAACTCGCGGCGTACCCCGTCCGGCATCAGCCCCGCGACCGCGCCCGTCGCGGCGAAGCCGCTGCGCTCGTAGAGCGCCGTCGCCGCCGGGTTGCCCTCGGCCACCGACAGCAGCAGCTCGCGTGCGCCCGTGGTACGCGCCCACCGTTCGACCTCGGCCATCAACCGGTCCCCCACGCCCCGCCCGCGGGCGACCGGGCTCACCCACATCGAGATCAACTCAGCGGTACCCGGCTCGTCGCCCGGAACCCCGCTGGCCATGCCGGCCGGCTGCCCGTCCAGCACCGCGACCAGGTTGTACGAGTCGGGCAGCGCCAGCCGTGCCCGCCAGCGCTCCTCCCGGTCGGCCGGACCCTGCCAGTCCGCGAGCTGCGAGCCGAACGCGTACGGCGCCTCGGCGAGCGCGTCCAGGCGCAGCTCCCGCCAGAGCGGCCAGTCATCAGTGGTGAGTACCCGCAGCTCGATCACACCGCGCAGCTTGCCGCACGCCAGACCGATCTGCCACCGGTTTCACGGGAAGACGCGAGCGCCGGGGCCACAAGCCCGCGACCGGTTGCCCGGCGCGTGCGCGGATCGCGGACCAGCAGCCCGGAGGGCCGGTGATCTCCCAGCCCGCGGCAGGCCGCCCGCGGCGAGCTGGGGCGATCACGGCCTCAGGCTAGCCCGCCGCCGACATGTCCACAGTGGACCTCGGCTCACCAGAGGCGGGAGCTGGCCAGCTCGGCGCCCTTGGCCAGGGCCTCCAGCTTCGCCCAGGCGATCTGCGGGTGGATCCGGCCACCCAGCCCGCAGTCGGTACCGGCCATCACGCTCTCCCGGCCGACGCCCTCGGCGAACCGGACGATCCGGTCGGCGATCACCTCGGGGTGCTCGACCAGGTTGGTCGAGTGGCTCACCACACCCGGTACGATGATCTTGCCGGCCGGCAGCTTGACGTCGCGCCACACCTTCCACTCGTACTCGTGCCGCACGTTGCCCGCCTCGAACAGGTAGGCGCCCGCGTTGATGGCGAGCATCACGTCGACGATGTCGGCCATCGGGATGTCGGTCACGTGCGGCCCGTGCCAGCTGCCCCAGCACAGGTGGAACCGGATACGGTCGGCGGGCAGGTCACGGATGGCGTGGTTGAGCGCCTCCACCCGTACCATCGTGAACTGCTTGTAATCCTCGACGCTCGGCGCCGGGTTGATCTGGTCCCAGTTCTCCGCGATGCACGGGTCGTCCAGCTGCAGGATCAGGCCGGCGTCCACAATGGCCCGGTACTCCTCGCGCATCGCGTCCGCGCAGGCCCAGAGGAACTCCTCGTCGGAGCCGTAGTGGTCGTTGGCGAAGCGGGCGCAGCTGCCCGGCGCGACCGCGTTGAGGAAGCCCTCCTCGACCCCGGCGGCGGCCATCGCGGCCTTGACGTTGGCGATGTCCCGCGCCACCGCCTCCTGCCCGACGTACGTCAGCGGCGCCCGGCAGACGGGGAAGGTGACCGGGCTGTCCCCGACAGTCACGCCGGAGGTGGGGTCGTTGTACGCCTCGCCGAACAGCTGCCAGTCGCGCCGGTCGGGGAACGTGGTGAGCACCACCTTGCCCGGCTCGGAGCGGCGCGGCTGCATCTGCCACAGCTGCGCGGCGTCGGCCAGCTCCAGGCCGCCCAGGCGCGGGAACACGTACGTCCACCAGGCGCCGTAGTCCACCTTGCTGCCCATGCGGTGGCCGTACTCGCCGTCGTTGGGGATGTCGATGCCCAGCTCGCGCTGCCGGCGGACGACACCCGCCGTGGCGTCGCGCAGCCGAGCCTCGAACGCGTCCTCGTCGGTGGCTTCGCCGACGATGTGCGCACGGTTGAGGTCGATGAGGTCTTGGGGACGGGGCAGGCTTCCGGCGTGAGTGGTAAGGATGCGGTCGCTGCTGTGTCTCATCCTGCCGAGGTTACGCGCACGCGCATCGATGCGGGAGATGCGTTGCGCGGCTTGGACCGGCGGGCCAGCACGACGGTGGCGACGGCGACCAGCACGCAGCCGGCAGCGGCCAGCGCGAGCGGTACCGGTCGATGAAGTATCCACTGTGGAATGTGCCGGACCGGTACCACCACCGCGCCCATGAAAGCGCCGACCAGGCCCAGGTAGGAGCCGGTGATGAACTGCCGGTGCAGGCGTACCCGCCCGGCGCGCGCCGCCCACAGCCCGACGGTAAGGGTGGCGAAGGTGAACACGGACAGCCCGTGGATCCAGCTGAAGTGGCCCGGCCTCAGCTCGCGGATGAGGAACGAGCTGAGCACGGTGAAATACATGGCGATCATCCAGACACGGCCGACCCGCCGGTGGGTCCGGTCGCCCTTGGGCCGGTGGCGCAGGTTGTACGCGCCGAGCAGCAGGGACACGGTGGCGGCCGCGGCGTGCACGGGGATCACCCATGAGATAACACTGTTATAGGCCATAACACCGTTATACTCGATGCTCGTGGCGAGAGTCAACGACGGCTCCCGGAGCCGGTCCGGCACGGCGCTGACCGCGCGGCTGGTGGACGAGGCGGCCCGACTGCTGGTCGAGCACGGCCCGGCCGGGCTGTCGCTGCGCCGGCTGGCGGCCGCGGTCGGGGTCTCGACCATGCCGGTGTACACGCTGTTCGGCGACAAGCAGGGGCTGCTCGCCGCGATGCACCGGGAGGGGTTCCAGCGGCTCGGCCAGGCCCTGCTCGACGTGCCGCGCACCGACGATCCCGTGGCCGACCTGGGCCAGCTGGGCTTCGCGTACCGGCGGGCCGCGCTGGCCAGCCCGCACCTGTACGGGCTGATGTTCGGCCGGCTGGTACCCGAGTTCACGCCGGACACCGGGGGGCGGGCCGCGGCCGACGCCGCGTACCGCCCGCTGGTCGACGGGGTGGCGCGGGCGACGGCGGCTGGGCAGATGGCCGGTGATCCGGAGCGGGTGGCGCTGCACCTGTGGGCGGTGGCGCACGGCATGGTGAGCCTGGAGCTCAACCAGCAGCTGCCCGAGGGGGACGCGGAGGAGCTGTACGCGGCCGCACTCGGCTACGCGGGCATACCGTTCCTGGGCGGTGCGCCGGCCTGACGGACAGCCGACACCGGAACGTGTCCTCAGTGGACACCTCACCGTCCGGGGGTACACTCGCGCCGCCAGCTGATCCTCACGGGAGGACCGGCCTGCGGCCGCACTAGCTGATCCTCACGGGAGGAGCGGCCTGCGGCCGCACTAGCTGATCCTCACGGGAGGAGCGGCCTTCGGCCGCACTAGTATTTCCTGGAAGGTCTGCCGCCACCAGAAAGGGTTTCCCGATGGACACCGGGGTCGAGACGCTGGAGTTCCAGGCCGAGGCGCGTCAACTCCTGCGGTTGATGGTGCATTCGATCTACTCGAACAAGGACATCTTCCTCCGCGAGCTGATCTCCAATGCGTCGGATGCGCTGGACAAGCTGCGGTTGGAGTCGCTGACCGACAAGGATCTCGCGGTCGACACCTCCGACCTGCACATCGCGATCGAGGTCGACAAGGACGCGCGCGTGCTGACGGTACGCGACAACGGCGTCGGCATGTCCCGCGACGAGGTGGTCACGCTGATCGGCACCATCGCCAAGTCGGGCACCGCGGAGCTGCTGCAACAGCTCAAGTCGGCGCAGGACTCGGCCTCCCGGCAGGACCTCATCGGGCAGTTCGGGGTGGGCTTCTACTCGACCTTCATGGTCGCCGACACGGTAACCCTGGTCACCCGGCGGGCCGGCGAGGATACCGGCACCCGGTGGGAGTCGACCGGCGAGGGCACGTACACCATCGAGGCGGTCGCCGACGCCCCGCAGGGGACGGCGGTCACCCTGCACCTCAAGCCCGAGGACGCCGAGGACCACCTGTTCGACTACACCGCCGACTGGAAGATCCGGGAGATCGTCAAGCGGTACTCGGACTTCATCGCGTGGCCCATCCGGCTGGGCGAGGACACGCTCAATTCGATGAAGGCGCTGTGGGCCCGGCCCAAGGACGAGGTGCAGCCCGAGGAGTACCACGAGTTCTACAAGCACGTCAGCCACGACTGGGCCGACCCGCTGGAAGTCATCCGGATGAAGGCGGAGGGCACGTTCGAGTACGAGGCGCTGCTGTTCCTGCCCGCCAACGCCCCCTTCGACCTGCACATGCGGCACGGCCGGCACGGCATCCAGCTGTACGTCAAGCGGGTGTTCATCATGGACAACTGCGAGGCGCTGATGCCCGAGTACCTGCGCTTCGTCAAGGGTGTGGTGGACGCGCAGGACCTGTCGCTGAACATCTCCCGGGAGATCCTCCAGCAGGACCGCCAGATCCAGATGATGCGCCGCCGGCTGGTGAAGAAGGTGCTCGCCACCGTCAAGGAGCTGATGACCGGGCAGCAGGAGAAGTACCAGCAGTTCTGGGCGGCGTTCGGCTCGACCGTGAAGGAGGGCCTGCTCGGCGACTTCGAGAACCGGGACGCCCTCCTGGAGATCGCGTCCCTGGCCTCCACGCACGACCGCGAGCAGCTGACCACGCTGCGCGAGTACGTGGCGCGGATGAAGGAGGGGCAGGAGGACATCTACTACATCACCGGCGAGTCGCGTACCACCATCGAGAACTCCCCGCACCTGGAGGCGTTCCTGGCCAAGGGGTACGAGGTGCTGCTGCTCACCGACCCGGTGGACGAGATGTGGGTGGAGTCGGTCGGCCCGTACGAGGGCAGGAACCTGCGGTCGATCGCCAAGGGCGAGGTGGACCTGGACACCGAGGAGGACCGCAAGGCCGCCGAGCCCGAGCGGGAGCAGCGGAAGAAGGACTACGCCGGGCTGCTGGCGTGGATGGGCGGCGCGCTGGCCGGGGACGTCCGCGAGGTACGCCTGTCCGCGCGGCTCACCTCCTCCCCCGCCTGCCTGGTCGGCGACGCCCAGGACATGACGCCCACGCTGGAGAAGCTGTACCGGGCGATGGGCCGGGAGGTGCCGCACGTCAAGCGGATCCTGGAGCTGAACCCCGACCACCCGCTGGTGGCCGGGCTGCGCCAGGCGCACGAGGAGCGCGCCGACGACCCGGGCCTCACGGAGACCGCGGAGCTGGTGTACGGCATGGCGCTGCTGGCCGAGGGCGGCGAGCTGGCCGATCCGGCGCGCTTCACGCGGCTGGTCGCCGACCGGCTCACCCGCAGTCTCTAGGCGCCGCGGGCGGCGGCGAGGACCGCGGCGACCGAGCGGGAACTGGTGCGGCGGCGTGCGTACTCCTCGGGGTGCAGCGCGCCGCCCAGCGCCACCCGCCCATTGCGGTGCCGGACCGGACCGTCCACTGTGGTACGGGCAGAGAAGTGCACCTCGCGTGCGCCGGTCAGGTCGAGGATCCGCCTGACGTTGCGCTCGTTGACGCCGCCGCCCGGCATCACCACGAGCCGGTCGCCGGCCGCCGCGACCAGGTCCGCGATCAGCGGCGCGCCCTCCAGCGCGGATACCTCCTGCCCCGAGGTGAGCAGCCGGTCCGCGCCGAGGTCGACCACGGCCTCCAGGGCGTCCAGCGGCCGGCGGGCCATGTCGAAGGCGCGGTGGAACGTCACCGACAGCCCGGCCGCGCTGGCCAGCAGCAGCCGGCACGTCGCCACGTCCACGTCGCCGTTCTCGGTCAGCGCGCCCAGCACCACCCCATGCGCGCCCAGCTCCGCGGCCACCTCGATGTCCCGCCGCATGGCGGACACTTCATGCCGGTCGTACACGAAATCGCCGCCGCGCGGCCGGATCAGCACATTCACCGCGATCCGCGCCACCCGCCGCGCGGTGGCGACGGCGCCCGCGCTCGGCGTCAGGCCGCCCTCGAACAGCGCACAGCACAGCTCCACGCGATCGGCGCCCGCCTCCTGCGCGGCGAGCGCACCCTCCGCGCTGTCGACGCACACCTCGAAACGCACGGCCGACATGCTACGTGATCATCCTGTGCTATCCATAGCGTCATGAGGCGGGTGGCCCTGGGTGTGCTGGCCGCCTTCGCCGGCGGCCTGGGCGGCGCCGCGCAGTCCCGGGTGAACGGCGCGCTCGCCGCCCGCCTGCACGACGGCATCGCCGCCGCGCTGCTCTCCAACGGCACCGCGCTGCTCATCG
>DATEJJ010000293.1:0-5603 GCA_035278125.1 Rugosimonospora sp. | reverse complement strand
GGTGGGTGACCGCGTGGGGCGCGAGCCCGGTGGTGGGCACGCCGATCCCGTTCTCGACCTGCCCCGCCGGCGCGGGCCTGCAGCACCAGACGGTACGCAACGTGGTGTTCGCCAGCGCCGGCGGCAGCGCGGTGCGGGTACGCCTGACCAACACCTTCGGTACCCGCGCCCTGCACATCGGCTCCGCGTCGGTGGCGTTGCAGGCGAGCGACGCGACCGCGGTGCCCGGCAGCACGCACCGGCTCACCTTCAACGGCAGCAGCGACGTGACCATCCCGATCGGCGCGGAGTACGTCAGCGACCCGCTGCCGCTGGCCGTACCCAGCCTGACCAGCCTGCTGGTCAGCGTGTACGTGCCGGACGCGACCGGGCCGGTGACCAACCACCCGTTCACCGCGCAGGGCAACTTCCTCGGCAGCGGTGACCTGACCCTCTCCCCCACCGGCGCCGGGTACGCGGACACGCCGTGCTGGATGCTGGTGGACGGCGTGGACGTACGCGCCCCGGGCCGGTACCTGGGGACCGTGGTGGCGGTGGGCGACTCCATCACGGATACCGCCAACACCACCGGCAACGCGAACCGGCGCTGGCCCGACGACCTGGCCCGGCGGCTGGTCGCGCGGCAGGGCCCGACCCTCGCGGTGGCCAACGCGGGGCTGGGCGGCGACCGGCTGCTGGCACCGCGCGAGGGCGAGGCGTACTACGGCATCCCGCTGCTGTCCCGGCTGGACCACGACGTGTTCGCGCAGACTGGCGCGGTCAGCGTGATCATGCTGATCGGGGTCAACGACATCGGCTTCGACGCGACCGCACCCGGGCTGATCGCCGGCATGCAGCAGGCCGCGGCGCAGGCGCACGCGCAGGGCCTGAAGATCTTCGGCGCCACCATCACGGAGTTCGGCGGCTCGTTCCTGGACACGCCGCAGCGCGAGGCGACCAGGCTCGCGGTCAACGCCTGGATCCGCGGCGGCCACGCGTTCGACGGGGTGCTGGACTTCTCCGCCGCGCTGGCCGATCCGGCCGACCCGCACGCGCTGCGCCCCGCCTACGACAGCGGCGACCACCTGCACCCCAACGACGCCGGCTGCCGGGCCATCGCCGACTCCATCCCGCTGGCACCCCTCCTGCCCTGACTCCCGTCCCGCTTGTCGATGCGGGCCGGCCGTTGGGCGCAGAGATCGAACCACAGACGATCGTGGATGGCACCATGAGTTGATGTATCGGCAGGTGCTCGATCCGATAGCTCATTCGCTGGGCTGGAGCGCCATCTTCGCGGCACTCCCGCTCATCGTGCTGTTCCTGATGCTCGGGGTCCTGCGCATCACCGCGTGGATCTCGGCACTCGTCGCGCTCGCCGCGGCCCTGCTCATCGCGACCGTCGTGTACCCGATGCCGCTCGGCCAGGCGCTGCTGGCCGGCTCGCTCGGCGCCGCGTTCGGGTTCTTCCCGATCCTCTGGATCGTCATCAACGCCATCTGGATCTACAACATGACCGTGGCGACCGGCCACTTCGACGTGCTGCGCCGCTCGTTCAGCCGGGTCAGCTCGGACCAGCGGATCCAGGCCGTCATCATCGCGTTCTGCTTCGGCGCGCTGATCGAGGCGCTCGCCGGGTTCGGCGCGCCGGTGGCGATCACCGCGGTGATGCTGGTCGCGCTCGGCTTCGCGTCGCTGCGCGCGGCCACCGTAGCCCTGGTGGCCAACACCGCGCCGGTCGCCTTCGGCGCGCTCGCGGTACCCATCACCACACTGTCCACTGTGACCGGTCTGCCGGTGGCGGACCTCGGCTCGACCGTGGGCCGGCAGACGCCGGTACTGGCGGTGTTCGTACCGCTGGCGCTTGTGTACATTGTGGACGGTCGGCGCGGGCTGCGGCAGGCGTGGGTACCGGCGCTGTCCGCGGGTGTGGTGTTCGGCGTCACGCAGTTCGTCACGTCCAACTACATCTCGGTACCGCTGACCGACGTGGTCGCCTCGCTCGTGTCGGCCGGCGCCGTGGTACTGCTGCTGCGCGTGTGGCAGCCGCGCGAGGCGCTCACGGTACCGGTGGTGGCGCCGGTCGCGGGCGGTGCGGCGGACGAGCCCGACCCCGGCTTCGCCGGCCGGCTGCGCCACCCCGACCCGCGCGCCGAGGAGCTGCGCGCGTACCTGCCGTACCTCGTCATCATCGCCATCTTCGTGGTGGCACAGCTGCACCCGATCGCGGTACAGCTGAACCGGGTGACACGGTCGTTCAACTGGCCCGGCATGCACATCCAGAACGCGGCCGGCAAGGTGTCCACCGTGTCGGTGTTCAAGTTCAACTGGCTCACCGCGGCCGGCACGCTCATGCTCATCGCCGGCCTGATCACCGTGCCGCTGCTCCGGCTGGGCGCGGGTGCGGCGCTGGGCGCGTACGGGAGCACCCTGCGCCAGCTGCGCTGGGCGATCCTGACCGTGATGGCGGTGCTGGCGCTCGCGTTCGTGATGAACGCCAGCGGGCAGACCGCCACGCTGGGCACCTGGATGGCCGGCGCGGGCGCGGCGTTCGCGGTACTCTCGCCGATCCTGGGCTGGCTCGGGGTCGCGGTCACCGGCTCGGACACCTCGTCCAACTCGCTGTTCGGCGCGCTGCAGGTGACCGCCGCCGGCAAGGTCGGGCTCAGCCCCACGCTGATGGCCGCGGCCAACTCCTCGGGCGGGGTACTCGGGAAGATGATCTCGCCGCAGAACCTGGCCATCGCCGCCGGCGTGGTCGGCCTGACCGGCCGGGAGGGCGACATCTTCCGGCGCGTCTTCGGCTGGAGCGTGGTGTTCATCGTGGGCATGTGCGTGCTGGTGTACCTGCAGTCCACCGCCGTGCTCGGCTGGATGCTGCCATAGTCGCTAATCTTTTCTGTTAAGGCCGCTGCCCGCAAAGGACTGTTGTATAAAAATAGTTGAGCTTTTTCCTCCCCCCGCGTTTAGATATCAACACGCGGGGGGAGGGTTTGCTGCGTCACACTTTGACCCACCCGGATAGCCATTATTTACGACCGTGACATGCTGATGAGGCGGGGCGGCAACACAGCACCGTCATTATTTGACACGGCCAGGGGCGAGTCGCGTCCGACCAACAATTTCACGGAGCATTGATGTCGATCACCAGCACGCCTGAACGGGCACCGGCCGCGGCGCCCAGGATGGCCTGGCGGCCGCTGCAACGGTCCACCCGGGTCGCGATCATCGGCGCATTGTTCGCCACCCTCTTCTACCAACTGTTCCTCCTGAACCCGGCGTACCGCGGCCCGCTCTGGCTGTGGACCGCGATGGTGCTGGCCGAGGGGCTGACCGCGGTACACGCGATCGGCACCTGGTGGACCATCCTCGCCCACGACGACCTGCCCGAGCCGGCCGAGGTGGCGATCTGGCGCAACCGGCTGCGCGCGGGCGCGGAGGTACCCACGATCGACGTGTTCATCACCGCGTACGGCGAGCCGCCCGAGATGGTACGGCGCACCATTCGCGCGGCCCGCGACATGCAACTGGCCCACCGTACCTGGGTGCTCGACGACGGGCGCAGCGACCATTTGAAAGAAGTGTGCGAGAGCGAAGACGTGGGTTACCTGCGCCGCCCCGGGCGCGAGCACGCGAAGGCGGGAAATGTCAACGCCGCCCTTGCCAACACTACCGGCGAGTACGTCGTCATATTCGACGCCGACCACATTCCGGAGCCGGAGTTCCTGATCCAGGTGCTGCCGCACTTCCGCGATGCCGCGGTCGCGTTCGTACAGTCACCGCAGCACTACTCCAACCGCCGGAATCTCGTGTCCACCGGCTCGGCCGAGGCGCAGCGCATCTTCTACGAACTGGTGTGCCCGGGCAAGAACCGCTTCAACGCGGCGTTCTGCGTGGGTACCAATGTGATGTTCCGCCGGGCCGCGCTGGACGAGATCGGCGGCATCGCCACGGGCAGCAACTCGGAGGACATCTGGACCTCGCTGGAGCTGCACCGGCGCGGCTGGAAGTCCATCTACCTGCCCAACGTGCTGGCCAAGGGGCTGGCGCCGGAGGAGGTGCCGTCCTACCTCAAGCAGCAACTGCGCTGGGCCTGCGGCGGGTTCGAGGTGCTGCTGCGGGGCCGGCTGTTCCGCCGCCGCAACGGCCTGACCGTGGACCAGCGGCTGCAGTACCTCTTCGTCGGCACGCACTACCTGCTGTCCGTGGCGATGCTCATGTTCATGCTGCTGCCCGCCACGTACCTGCTGTTCGCGCTGAGCCCGATCAAGGCCGACGGCTGGACCTGGGCCACCCACTACGTGCCGTTCTACGCGATGGTGATGCTGGTCACCTGGCTCCAGTCCGGCGGCTTCCGGGTCGCCGCGATCGTGGCCAGCATCGGCGCCGCGCCGGTACACGCCCGCGCCCTCTGGGCGACCCTGCGCAACAGGCCGGCCACCTGGTCGGCCACGAACGCCGGGCGCGGCGGGCGCTCGGTCTGGGTGGTGATGCCGCACGTGGCGCTGCTCATCGTGAACGTCACCGCCATCACGGTGGGGCTGCTCGTGATGGCCGATCCGGCGCCGACCTGGCTGTGCGTGGGCTGGGCCAGCATGCACGTGCTCATCCTGAGCCGGATGGTCATCGAAGCCGCCCGCGGCTACCGCGTCCGCGACGGGGCGGACGAGCCGGGCGGCGGCCCGGCCGAGATGGCCGCAGCCGAGCCGGTCGCCGCGGGGGCGCCGGCCTGAGCACCCGATTGTCCACAGTGTACAGACACCACCCTGGGGAGACCGGCAGCATGACCACGACCTTGACCGAAGAACGACCCACCCCGCAGCCACCCGCGGCGCCGCCACCCGGCGCAGACCGGCGTACCGGCCGGGGCCGGCGGTTCCTGCGCGCACTCCGTACGTTCGTCGTCACGCTCGCCCTGCTGGCCACGGCGGTGGCCGGCGGCGGGTACATCGTGCGGCACCGGCTCGCCGCCCAGGCGTACGTGGACCTGGGTACCGCCATGCTCACCGCGGACGCGGTACCGGTGGGCCCACCCAACGCCGCCGTGGTGCGCAGCGTGAAGGTCGGCACGCAGGGCCACGTGTCGGCCGGGCAGACCCTGGCCGTGCTGGCCCTGCCCGCCACCACGGGCGGCACCGAGACGCTGACCGCACCGATGGACGGGACGGTGGCCAGCGTCGATGTGGCTGTCGGCGCCGTGGTCCGGGCCGGCGAGTCCGTGGTGACCCTGTACGACCAGTCCAAGCTCACCTTCCAGGCGAACGTCGCGGTGGACCGGCTCAAGCGGCTGCGGCTGGGCATGACCGCGTACGTGGACGGGCCCGGGCTCGGCCACCGGATCCGGGCCACGCTGGCGCGGATCGTGCCGCGGGTCAGCCAGGGCCCGCTGGCCGACAGCGACCAGCTCACCGTGATCCTGGTGCCGCAGGACGGCGCGCAGGCCACGGTACGCACCCTGGTGCCCGGACTGCCGTATTCGGCCACTGTGGACACCAAGACCTCCACCGGCGGTACCCCGGCCGTCAACAGCGCCGGATGAGGGCGTCACGGCGGGGCATCCTGACCGGCGGCGCGGTCGCGCTGCTCGCCGGCTGCTCCGCCGCCGGGGACCGGCCCGACCCGGGAAC
>DATEJJ010000292.1:0-2595 GCA_035278125.1 Rugosimonospora sp. | reverse complement strand
CCGGATCCGGCAAGCCGTTGAGCAAGGTCGATCTCGAACTGTGCGACCTGGTGCGCCACAGGTGCCACCCGGGCCAGGACGTCACAAGGCAGCAGGCGCAGGGTGAGCTTGTTCGAGTCATGAAGAACGACCGCGTCGTCGACCGCCAGGGCAAGTGAGGACGCGATCGACACGGCCGCAGCCACCGCACGCGGGACCTCTGACGCCTGCATCGTCACCTGATGGCGGTTGCTCGTCGCGGGTAGGCTGGCGAGGTGGCCATGATCATCGCGTTCGAGGTCATATCGTGAACGGGCTCCCCGAGCCTGTCGCGTACGTGCGCGATCTGCTCGCCGGCATCGGCCGGCCGTGGTTCCTCTGCGGCGGATGGGCCGTCGACGCCTGGCTCGGCCGGCAGACCCGCGAACACGGGGACGTCGACATCGCCGTGTTCCATCACGACCAGCACGCCATCATCGAGCACCTGCCAGGCTGGGCGCTGGTCGGCCACGACCCGAACGTCCCGGACGACACCACCGAGCCGTGGCGCGGCCGGCACCTCGACATGCCCGCCCACATCCACGTCCCCATCCTGGGCAGCCCGCTGTCGACGTCCACGACCGTGACCCATTCGGCGTTCGAGTTCGAGTTCCTGCTCAACGAGGGCACTGACCAGGACTGGATCCTCAACCGGGGACTGGACGTCGCACTCCCCCGCGAACGCGGCATCCGTCACTCCCCCTGGGCCCTACCCACGGCCACCCCGGAAGCGATCCTCTTCTTCAAAGCCGGCGGCGACCTCACCGCCGACCGGCTGACAACCACAACCAGACATTTCCGGTACCGCGACCAGCAGGATTTCGTCGCCCTCCGCCCCACCCTCACCGGTACGCAGCGCGGATGGCTCCGCGAGTCGATCGGCACGATACACCCCGAGCACCCCTGGCTGGTCCACCTCGAATCCTGAGGCGCCCCTACCGCAAACCCAGGTCAGACCCGGTACACCTTGACGCTGCCGATCACGGTGTCCACGCGCAGCCGCAGCAACGGCGCGTTCGCGTAGCCGCCCGCATCGTCCTGGTCCACCTGCCGGCTGCCGACGAAGCTGTTGCCGTCCACGTCCACCCGCACCCCGTGCGGTACCCAGACCTTCACGCTGCCCACGACGGTACGCACCTGCACCGCCACCTCCTCCGCGGCGATCTCGGCCTGGCGCAGATTCAGCTTCACCGAACCCACGATCGTGGAGAACTCGGTGTCCTGCTCCAGCCGCAGCCGTCCGGCGTGCTTGATCGCGCCCACCGGTACCGTCTGGGAGGAGGTCGGCGGCTGCGACGGCGGCCGCCGTGGCTGGCCGGGTGCGGCCGGCGGCAGGTCCGCGACCAGTTCGTTCAGCTCGCCCCGGGTGCGCGCGGCGTACGCCCGGCCGGCCCGGTCGGCGAACTCCTCCAGGGTGAGCCGCCCCTCCCCCGTCGCCGCGTTGAGCCGCGCGACGATGGCCTCCCGCTCCGCGTCGGACACGCGTACCTGGTCCTCCTGCTCCATGACCGCGAGGATAGCGGTCCGGGTGAGGTCGCGGGTGCCACGGATACGCTGGGGCCCCATGGTGCTCAAGGCATTGTGCTGCTTCCTCGTCGTATCCACGATGGCGGGTTTCGTGGCGGTCCGCTGGGGTCGTCGGCGCTGAGCTTTTTTGGTTCGCTTGAGGCGTTGTCACATCGCGTATGGCGTCCTAGGATGCTAGGTTGTAGCCCATGACAGCCGATACTGAGATCTTGGGTCGGCTGTGGGGGGCATTGGCGCGGGAGCCCATTGCCGGGGTTGTCCGTCGCGACCGCGCCTGCGGCGACCTCACGGTGCGGTTCGCCGGAGGCGCCGAGGTGCGGGGGCCGGCCGCCGCGGCGGAGATGTTCGCCCGGCCGTCACCCGGGCTGACCCTCCATTCCCACGGCATCGGGTACGCCGAACCCGCGCGGCTGGTCCGCTCGCTCCCGCTGGGGCCGCACGCGGAGCGCCTGGCCACGGAGCTGGACGACAGCGTGGCCAACCTGGCCCTGTCCCGCGCGGCGGTACCCGGACCGGACGGCGGGAAACCGTACCTGGAGCGGCCGGTGGACCTGGCCGACCTGGAGCAGTGCTCGGTCGACGGGCACCCGCTGCACCCGCTGTGCCGCACCCGGCTGGGCATGTCCCCCGCCGAGGTACGCGCGTACGCGCCGGAGTACCGGCCCGTCGTGGACCTGGTGGAGGTGGCGGTACCCGAGGACCGGTGGCTGTCCACCGGTACCGGCCGGCCGCCGCTGCTGCCGGTACACCCGTGGCAGGTGGCGCACGTGCTCGACCGGTACCCGTGGCTGGTACCCACCGGGCGGCGCATCCCCGCCCGGCCGCTGATGTCGCTGCGTACCCTCGCCCCGCTGGCCTGCCCGCAATGGCATCTCAAGACGGCGGTGGACGTGCAGATGACCTCGGCGGTGCGGATCGTGTCACCGGCGGCGGTGCGCAACGGACCGGTCATCTCGGCGCTGCTGGCCCGCCTGGCCACCCGGTACGGGGTGACCGTGCTGCGCGAGGTGGCCGCCGGCGCGGTACTCGTGGCCGGGCAGCCGTGCCCCA
>DATEJJ010000291.1:0-3420 GCA_035278125.1 Rugosimonospora sp. | reverse complement strand
TGCTCCGGTCGAGGAGCAGCCCGCGCTGCCCAGCCGGCAACGCCCGTCCACGGACGGCACCATCTACACCCCCGCCGGGCTGCCCTGGCGGGTACGGCAGGCCAGCCTCGCACCGCCGCTGCGGTCCGCGGGGCACCGGTCCGACGCGCCGGCCGAGCCGGACGAGACGCCCGCGCGGGGACCGGAGGAGATCCGCCGGATGATGGCCGCGTACCAGTCCGGCACGATGCGGGGCCGCTCCGACGCGTACCAGATCTCCGCCGGACCGCAGCCGGACACGCCCGCCGATGCCGCCGGACCGCCCGCCGCGCCCCCGGACGCCAGCGCAGCCCCGCCGAGCGACCCGCCGGTAGAAAGAGGATGAAAGTGGTGCAGAAGACAACCTCCACCGGCGACCTCGCCTGGCTGGTCGACGACCTGGTGGGGCGGGTGGCCCAGGCGCGGCACGCGGTCGTCCTGTCCGCGGACGGGCTGCTGATCGCGGGCTCGGGCGGGCTGGCCCGGGAGGACGCCGAGCACCTGTCCGCGGTGGCCGCCGGCTTCCAGAGCCTCGCCCGCGGCGCCGGACGGCACTTCGGTGGTGGCGCGGTGCGCCAGACCATCATCGAGATGGAGGCCGCGTTCCTGTTCGTCACCGCCGCCGGCATGGGCGCCTGCCTGGCCGTGCTGGCCGACGAGGCGGCCGACATCGGGCTCATCGCGTACGAGATGAACATGCTGGTCACCCGCGTCGGGCAGTACCTGACCTCGCCGGTACGCGCGTCGGACCGCCCGGACAACTGAGACCGAGATGCCTGCCCACGAGCACCAGCCCCGGCACGGGGACCCCGAGTACGGCGAGAACCTCTGGCTCGACGACGAGGCGGGACCGGTGGTGCGGCCGTACGCGATGACGTCCGGCCGTACCCGCCCGAGCAGCGGGGTCTTCGACCTGATCTCCCTCGTCGTGGCCACCCGCGCGGTCGCGCCCACCGACGTCGGCCTCGGGCCGGAGCACCACACCATCATCCTGCTCTGCCAGCGCCCGCTGTCGGTTGCCGAGATCGCCGCGCACCTGGACCTGCCGGTCGGCATCGTCCGGGTGCTCCTCGGCGACCTGCTGGAGCGGGAACTCATCCTGGTCAGGGCGCCGCAACCGGCGTCGGAGATGCCGAGTGAACGGATTTTCAAGGCGGTGATCAATGGACTTCGGGCACTCTGAACCGGCGGATCAGGCGCCCGGGTTGCCGGTGGCACTCAAGATCCTGGTGGCCGGCGGGTTCGGTGCGGGGAAGACCACCCTGGTGGGCGCGGTGAGCGAGATCCGGCCGCTGCGCACCGAGGAGTACCTGACCGACGAGAGCGTCGGGGTGGACGACATCTCGGGGGTGGAGCTGAAGACCACGACCACGGTCGCCATGGACTTCGGCCGCATCACCATCAGCGACGACCTGGTGCTCTACCTGTTCGGTACGCCCGGGCAGGACCGGTTCTGGTTCGTCTGGGACGAGCTGGCGCTGGGCGCGATCGGCGCGATCGTGCTGGCGGACACGCGCCGGCTGGCCGCCTGCTTCCCCTCGGTCGACTACTTCGAGCGCCGGGGTACCCCGTTCATCGTGGCGGTGAACTGCTTCGACGGGGCGCGCCGGTACAAGCCCGACGAGGTGCAGCACGCGCTCGACCTGGACCCGGGGGTACCGGTGCTGCTGTGCGACGCGCGCCGCCGCGAGTCCGGCAAGGAGGTGCTGATCGCCCTCGTCGAGCACGTGATGAAGGCGAAATGGCTCAGCTCGGTGGATGCGCCGGGGTGACCGCGAGGCCGATCGTACTGACCGGTAGCATCCGCTCGTGTCGAGATTGAGCGGACGCGTCGCGCTGGTCACCGGGGCCAGCCGCGGCATTGGCCTGGCCATCGCGGCCCGGCTCGTCCACGAGGGTGCCCGGGTCTGCGTCACCGCCCGCAAGCCGGAGCCGCTGGCCGAGGCCGTGGCCCAGCTGGGCGGTGCCGAGCACGCGCTGGCGGTACCGGGCAAGGCCGACGACCCGGAGCACCAGGCGGACGCGGTCGCGCGCACCGTGGACGCGTTCGGGCGGCTGGACGTGCTGGTCAACAACACCGGCATCAACCCGGTGTTCGGCCCGGTGCTGGAGACCGAACTGGCCGCGGTACGCAAGGTGTTCGAGGTCAACGTGTTCGCCGCCATCGCGTGGATCCGCCAGGCACACGACGCCTGGATGGGCAAGCACGGCGGCTCGGTGATCAATATCGCATCCCTGGCCGGCCTGCAGCCGGCGCCCGGGATCGGGGTGTACGCGGTGAGCAAGGCCGCCCTGATCCACCTGACCCGGGAGCTCGCGGTGGAGCTGGGCCCGTCGGTACGGGTGAACGCGCTGGCCCCCGCCGTCGTGAAGACCCAGTTCGCCACGCCCCTGTACGCGGGGCGCGAGGAGGAGGCGTCCGCCGGGTACCCGCTGGGACGGCTGGGCATCCCCGAGGACGTCGCCGGCGCGGCCGCCTTCCTGGCCAGCGACGACTCCTCCTGGGTGACCGGCCAGACGGTGGTGCTCGACGGCGGTGTGTCACAGGTGGGGGGCATGGCATGACGGTGTTCAGCTCGGTACACGCGCTGCGGGGTGCGGCGGGGACGGATCTCGGGTACAGCGACTGGGTGCTGGTCGACCAGGAGCGGGTCAACCGGTTCGCCGACGCGACCGACGACCACCAGTGGATCCACGTCGACCCGGAGCTGGCCCGCAGCGGGCCGTTCGGCGGCACCATCGCGCACGGGTACCTGACCTTGGCCATGGTGGTGCCGCTGATGGCGAACCTGTTCCGCGTGGAGGGGGTACGCATGGGCATCAACTACGGCGTGAACCGGGTACGCTTCCCCGCCCCGGTACCGGTCGGCTCGAAGATCCGGGCGCGCGGCGAGGTGCTGACCGTCGATGAGGTCGAGGGCGGGGTACAGGTCACCAACCGGGTGACCATCGAGCGCGAGGGCGGCGAGAAACCGGTCTGCGTCGCGGAGACCGTGGTACGCCTGTATCTGTGAGCGGAGCGGGCGGCCGCCCGGCCTGGACGAAGGCGCCACGAGCCGCAACCATCCACGGCACCCCCGCCGAAGGAAGGCCGGGCACCAGGGCCGCCCGCGCAGCGAACCGGGAGGCACGGTGAGTACCGCTGGGCTTTTACTCGCGGCGGGCGCGGGGCGGCGGTACGGGATGCCCAAGGCGCTCGTCGAGCGGGACGGCCGGCTGCTGGTCGAGCGTGGCCTGGCGACCCTGCGGGCGGGCGGCTGCGCGCCGGTGGCGGTGGTGCTCGGTGCCGCGCGGGACGAGGTGCTGGCCCGCGCCGACCTGGCCGGCATCCTGGTGGTGGAGAACCCGGACTGGGCCGAGGGCATGGGTACCTCGCTACGCGCCGGGCTGGCCGCGCTGGCC
>DATEJJ010000290.1:0-11029 GCA_035278125.1 Rugosimonospora sp. | reverse complement strand
GTGCGGTCCGGTGCCCGCGGCGGCCGCCGGTGCCGGCGTGGCGACCAGCGCGCCGTAGGCGACCGGTAACTCCGGCTGCTCCGGTACCGTCGGCGCGATCCCGAACCGCGCGTGCAGCCGGCTGGCCACCAGCGGGATCCGGCTCGACCCGCCCACCAGCAGGATGCCGGCCAGATCCGCGCCCGACACACCCGCCCGCTGTAACACCCGGCGCGTCTCGTCCACCGCCCGGTCCACCAGCGGCCCGGCGACCCGCTCCAGCTCCTCCCGGGTCAGGTGCAGCGCGTCGTCGCTGCCCGGCAGCGGTACCGGCGCCGAGGCCGAGCGCGACAGCATCTCCTTGGCCGCACGTACCTGGTCCCAGAACGCCTTCCGGTCCCGCGTCTCGCCGGTACCGCGCGGCTGTGCCAGCCGCTGCCACAGCTGCGGGGCGCGCAGCGAGATGAGCTGGCCGAGGTGCCCGACCAGGGCGGCGTCCACGTCCACCCCGCCCAGGTCGTCCAGCCCGCCCACGGCCAGCACGCGCAGCCCGTTCGGCGGCTGTTCGCGGCGCACCACGGTCACGTCCAGCGTGCCGCCGCCGAAGTCGAACACCAGCAGGCACCGGCCGGGCGGCACCTGCTGCCCGAGCACCTCGACGCAGTACGTGGCCGCCGCGATCGGCTCGTCCACCAGGTGCACCCGCGCCATCCCGGCCGCGTTCGCCGCGGCCAGCAACAGCTCGCGGCGGCGCGGCCCCCAGTCGGCCGGGCAGGTCAGGGTGACCACACCGGGGTCGCCGCCGAGCTGCGCGGCCTCCGCGGTGACCCGGTGCAGGATCGCGGCCAGCAGGTCGACCACGGGCACGGCGGCGTCGCCGAGCAGCACCGAGCCGTCGTCGATGGTCCGCTTCGGGTACGGCTCGAACTGGCTGGGCGCGGCGGCGGCCAGCCGCTCCGCGTCCCGGCCCACCACCAGGCGCCCGCTGGCCGCGTCCCGGTACACCCCGGAGGGCAGCAGCGGCGACCCGTCGAACAGCAGCGGGCGCGGCGCCTCACCGGCGCGGCGTACCACCGCCACCGTGTGACAGGTGCCCAGGTCGATCACGAGCTGGTACGCCTGCGTCACCGCGCCCTCCCTGCACCGCCGTCGCGGACCGAGGCATGCTACCCCTGTCAGCCACGCGCATCGCGGGCGCCCGGGTTCAGTGCTACCGCATGCCGGCCTCCCGCAACAGTTCGCTGGTCAGCTCGTGATCGTCCACACCGGACAATCCGCGAGCCGTGAACCAACTCACCACGTTCCGCACATCACGGGCGAGGAACGCGGCCCCGTTCGGGTTGGCCACCACGTCCACGACCTGCGGCAGGTCGATGAGCACCAGCCGACCCCGGTGCACCAGGACGTTGTACGGGGACAGGTCGCCGTGCGCGTACCCGCACCGGGCCAGCAGCACCATCCCGTCGAGCAGCTGGTTCCACAGGTCCCGCAGCTCGTCGGCGTCCGGGCGCAGCTGGGCCAGGCGCGGTGCCGCCTCGCCGGTCTCCCAGTCGCCGATGAACTCCAGCAGCACCTCGGTACCGAGCAGCTGCACCGGGTACGGCACCGCGGGCGCGGTACCCAGCTCGCCGGCGACCCGCCAGAGCCGGCTCAGCGTGGCGAACTCGGCGGCGGCCCACTGCCCGGCGATGATCTGCCGGCCGAAGGCGGTGCGGTTGCCCATCGCCCGGGTGGTCCGGGACTGGCGGACCCGGCGACCTTCGAGGTAGCCGGCGTCCCGGTGGAACATGCGGTGCTCGGCCGACCGGTACCGCTTGGCCGCGAGCAGGCACTGCCGGTCGGTCCCGGGTACGCCCCGGGAGACGAGGAAGACGTCGGCCTCCTTGCCGGTCTTGACCGTACCCAGCTCGGTGTCCACCGCGGCCAGCTCGGTGACCAGCCAGTCCGGGTACGGGCGCGGTCCCCGCTCGCCGGCGGCGGACTGGTCCCAGGTGGACCAGCGGTCGCCCGACCCGGGCTCATCGTCCACTGTGGATTGTGCGGGCGCCTCGCGGCGGACCCGCTTCAGCAGGTGTGGTTCGTCGTCGTCGAACTGGCGCCGGCGCTTGGACGCGCGGTGCTCATCAAAGTCACGCAACGGAAGTGATCCTCTGGCAGAGTCGGAAGAAGGGCAGGCGGCAGGAGCCGCGCAACAATCGCGGACATCGGTCACCCCTCCCTTCGACTCCGCCGGGCTCCCCGGCGTACGGACGGCGTACAGCCCGGAGCCTCTCCCGGCACCCCTCGACCCCGCAACCGAATTTCCGGCTCCGCGGCGGGAAAGTGTCAGACCGGGCAGGGATGCTGGGGGTATGACGAACCCAGCGCGCACCGCGCAGGTGCGACTCGAGCCGTGGACCGCCGCCGACCTCGACCTGCTGCGCCGCTTCAACGCGCCGGAGATGCGCGCGCACCTCGGCGGCTCCGAGCCGGACGAGCAGGTCCAGGCCCGCCAGGAGCGCTACCTGGAGGCGGTCCGCAGCGGCGCCTACCAGCCGCTGCGCATCGTGCTGCCGGGTGCGGGCGAGGTGGCCGGCGGCATCGTGTTCTGGGAGCGCACCTGGGCGGACCACGGCATCTACGAGATCGGCTGGAGCGTGCTGCCGGAGTTCCAGGGGCGGGGCATCGCCGCCGCGGCGACCGCCGCCGCCGTCCGGCTGGCCGCGGCCGAGGGCCGGCAGCGGTACCTCCACGCGTTCCCGGCGGTGGACAACGCCGCGTCCAACGGGGTGTGCCGGAAGGTGGGCTTCACGCTGCGTGGCGGGTGCGAGGTGGAGTATCCGCCGGGGCACCCGATGCGCTGCAACGACTGGCGGCTCGACCTGGCCGCGCTCGACCGCTAGTTGAAGTCCAGCACGGCCGCGAGGGCGGGGATGACACCGTCGGCGGTACAGGTGGGCGCGAACCGGCGCTCGTTCCAGGAGCGGCCGCGGTGCAGCCAGACGCTGCGCAGCCCCACGGCCGCGGCACCGCCGATGTCGTCCTCGGGGCCGTCGCCGATCATCCAGGCCCCGTTCAGCCGCATCCGGGCCCGCTGCGCGGCGATCGAGAAGATCCGCGGGTTCGGCTTGCTGACCCCGGCCTCCTCAGAAATCACCCAATCCGCAATGTACCGGTCGAGCCCGGTCTTCAGGATCTTCTCCTCCTGCTGGCGGGTCTCGCCGTTGCTGACCACGACGGGTACCCAGCCCGCGTCCCCGGCGATCGCCAGCGCGCACGCGACCAGCGGGTCGAGCCGGAGGAAGGTGATCATCCCCTCGCGCAGCGCCTGCACCAGGTCGATCACCGAGACGCGCAGGCCGTACCGGTCACGCATCGCATCCGCCACGTCCCACCGCGAGGTCAGCCCGTCCGCGTCGACCGATACCAGCCAGTCGATGTCCTCGGGTGGCGCGCCGACCCGGCGCAGCAGGTGCACTCCCCATGCTCGGAACGCCCGTGCCCTATCGAGCAGGGTGTTGTCAAGATCGAGGAGCAAGAGTGGCACGCCGGCACCCTACGTGAAGCGGTACCCCGTTACATAGATCCCTAGCGTAAAACTACGTGACTGATCAGTACAACAGGCCAGATATGTGCCCAGATGAATAGCAAGCCGTACGTACGGATTGCCTGTCGGTGTCCTACCTGACACGATCAGTGCGTGCCACGGGTGAGCCAGGGCCAGCTTGACGCCCGGCGCCGCGAGATCCTCTCCGGCGCCCGCTCCTGCTTCGCCCGCTACGGTTACGAGGGTGCCACGGTACGCCGGCTGGAGGAGGCGACGGGCCTGTCCCGGGGTGCCATCTTCCACCATTTCCGGGACAAGGACTCGCTGTTCCTCGCGGTCGCGGAGGATGACGCGGCGACCATGGTGGCCACCGTCGCCCAGTACGGGCTGGTCCAGGTGATGCGGGACCTGGTGGCGCGCGCCGACGTGGAGGACGTACCGGGCTGGCTGGGTACCACGCTGGAGGTGTCCCGCCGGCTGCGTACCGATCCGGAGTTCGCCAAGCGCTGGGCCGCCCGGTCGGAAGCGATCAACGCGGCCACCCGGGAGCGGCTGGGCCGGCAGCGCGAGGCGGGGGTCCTACGCGAGGACGTACCCGTCGACACGCTTGCCCGGTTCCTGGAGCTGGCCTATGACGGACTAGTGCTGCACCTGGCCATGGGGCGCCCGGCGGACTACTTCGGCCCGGTGCTCGACCTGGTCGAGGCGGCCGTACGCCGCCCGCGCGGCTAGCCCTCGAACCCGTCCCGGGGCGGTACCAGCACCACCGGCTCCGGCCCCACCGCGTCCACGTACGGGGCCGGCGAATCGGCCACCGCGAACTGGGTGTGGTACAGCTCCGCGTACAGGCCACCGGCGGCCACCAACTGCTCGTGGGTACCCTGCTCGACCACCCGGCCCTCGTCCAGCACCAGGATCTGGTCGGCGTCGCGTACCGTCGACAGCCGGTGCGCGATCACCAGCGCGGTACGCCCGGCCAGCGCCTCGGACAGCGCGCGCTGCACCGCCGCCTCGGACTCGGAGTCCAGGTGCGCGGTGGCCTCGTCGAGGATCACGATCGACGGTGCCTTGAGCAGCAGCCGCGCGATCGCGATGCGCTGCTTCTCGCCACCGGAGAACCGGTACCCCCGCTCACCGACCACTGTGGACAGACCCTCGGGCAGGCTACGGACCAGGTCACCGACCTGCGCCCGGTCCAGGGCGGTCCACAGCTCCTCGTCGGTGGCATCCGGCCGGGCGTAGCGCAGGTTCTCCTCGATCGTCTCGTGGAACAGGTGCGCGTCCTGGGTGACCACGCCGATCGCGTCGCGCAGCGAGTCCAGCGTGGCGTCGCGTACGTCCACCCCGCCCACGAGTACCGCGCCCTCGGTCACGTCGTACACCCGGGGTACCAGCATCGCCGTGGTCGACTTGCCCGCGCCGGAGGGTCCGACCAGCGCCACCATCTGGCCCGGCTCGACCGTGAACGAGACGCCGCGCAGCACCGGCTCGGTCACCGTGCGGTCCAGCGCGGCGACGTCCTCCAGCGAGGCCAGCGAGACCTCGGCGGCGCTCGGGTAGCGGAACCGCACGTCCCGGAACTCGACCCGGGCGGCGTGCGCGGGCAGCGGCCCGGCGCCCGGGCGCTCGGCGATGGCGGGGCTCAGGTCGAGCACCTCGAAGACCCGCTCGAACGAGACCAGCGCGCTCATCACGTCGACCCGCACGTTGGACAGCGAGGTGAGCGGCCCGTACAGCCGGGTGAGCAGCAGCGCCAGCGTGACGACCGTACCGGCGGAGATCCGCCCGTGTACCGCGAGCCACCCGCCCAGCCCGTACGTCAGGGCCTGCGCGAGCGAGGCCACCAGCAGCATCGCCACGAAGAAGGTGCGGCTGTACATCGCCTGCTGGATGCCGATGTCGCGGACCCGGCGGGCCCGGTCGGAGAACCGCTGCGCCTCGATCTGCGGCCGGCCGAACAGCTTCACCAGCAGCGCGCCGGCCACCCCGAAGCGCTCGGTCATGGTCGCGTTCATCGACGCGTCCAGCTGGTACGACTCGCGGGTGATCTCGGCCAGCCGGCGCCCGATGCGCCGCGCCGGCAGGATGAACACCGGCAGCATCACCAGCGACAGCGCGGTCACCGGCCAGGACAGGGTGAACATCACGCCGGCGGTGAGGACCAGCTGGATCACGTTGCTCACCACGCCGGACAGCGTCGAGGTGAACGCCTGCTGGGCGCCGAGCACGTCGTTGTTGAGCCGGCTGACCAGCGCGCCGGTCTGGGTACGGGTGAAGAACTGCAGCGGCATGCGCTGGACGTGGTCGTACACGCGGGTGCGCAGGTTCAGGATGATGCCCTCGCCGATACGGGCCGAGTACCACCGGTTGACCAGGGACAGCCCGGAATCGGCGACGGCGAGCGCGGCGATGATGACAGCCAGCCGCACCACCGTCGCGCCGGCGGACGTGCCGCCCCTGGTGATCGCGTTGACCACGCCCCCGGCGAGCACCGGAGTGGCCACCCCGATCACCGCGTCGAGGATCACGGCAAGCAGGAACACCGTGATGTCACGCCGGTAGGGCCGCGCGAACGCCAGGACCCGCTTCGCCGTCGCCCGGCCGATCCTCCGGTTGCGCAGCTCATCCTCGCGCCGTATCGCGCGCAGCATGCTCCAGCCGCCGCCCGCCATCGGATGCCCCACGTCTCACCTCCACCGACAGTCTGCGCCCACCCCCTGACAACTTCCGCCCGTAACCCCCGCATTCCCGCCCACCCCTTACCGCCGCCACGGCGTCAACGCGGCGGCCTCGGGACCGGGCGGGTGGAGCGGGTCAGTCGGAGAGGTTGGCGAGGTCGCGCAGGCGGCGGACCTGGGCGGCGCGCTCGGCGGCCCACTGGCGCTCGGCGTCCCGGGTGCGGGCGCCCAGGAGCAGGGCCTTGATCTCGACGATCGCGTTGCGGTTCGCGGACAGCAGCGACTCGGTCAGGGCCCCGACCGCGCCGTCCAGTTCGCCGGCGGGTACCACCTGGTTGGCCAGGCCGAGCCGGGCCGCCTCCGCGGCGTCGATCCGGCGGGCCGTGACGCAGAACTCCAGGGCCCGCGCGTACCCGACCAGCTCCACCAGGCGGTCGGTACCGGTGAGGTCGGGTACCAGGCCGAGCGTCACCTCGGCCATCGACAGCAGTGCGTTCTCGGCAAGGATCCGCAGGTCACAGGCGAGGGCGAGCTGGAAGCCCGCACCGATGGCGTGCCCCTGCACCGCCGCCACCGACACCAGATCCGGCCGGCGCAGCCAGGTGAACGCCTCCTGGTACCCCGCGATGCGCGCCTCCGCCTCCGCAACGGGCAGGGCCGCCATTTCCCCGAGTGCACCGCCGGCAGCCGATCGGTCCAACCCGGCCGAGAACGCGCGACCCTCGCCGCGCACCACCACAACGCGCACATCGCCCGGCAATTCGCGACCCAACTCGCGCAGCTGCTCCCACATGGCCGGGGTCTGCGCATTGAGAACTTCGGGCCGGCACAACGAAATCGTCGCTACCGGCCCGGTTCTGTCCAGCCGAATGCCGTTCGGTGCAGCCATGGTCACAGCTCGCACCGTAGCGGAAGCGTCGATCCGCGCAGGCGGCGGCTCACGCCTTCTTGCGCCGACGGGCGCCGCCGCGCTGACGCAGTTGTACGCCGGACTCGGTCAGCACACGGTGCACGAAACCGTATGAGCGGCCGGTCGAGGAGGCGAGGGCTCGGATGCTCTCCCCGGACGTGTACCGCTTCACGAGGTCCTTGGCGAGCGTCTGCCGCTCGGCCCCGACGATCCGGCGACCCTTTTCGGTGCTGGTGGTGGTGCCGGTGGCTGCCATGTTGATTCCTCACGTCCCTATTGAGCGGAGTTGGCGGTCCCACCTATTAGACCGCCTTCAACGATCATGCGCTAGATATCAACGCGAAGCCAACCGACACGCACACCCGTCCCGGGCACCCGATACCGTGATGCGCCGTGACCAACGATGCGGGAAAACCCACTGCCAGCGAGGGCGTCGAGGCCGTGCGACCGGCGCGGGAGCGCGCAGAGTCGGCTGCCCGACACTTGCGGTACGGGATAAACGCCCGTGAATTGCGCGACCTAGTGGGCTGGTTTGTCCTCGTAGCGATCGGCCTTGCACTCACCGCATGGGCGGTGCACTCCGGCGCCCGACTGGGAACGGCGAGTGCGCCCTTTCTCGGTCACTACCGGTTCCAGCTTTCCCCATTGAGTCTGCTATCCCCGATAGTAGCCACCACGGTGCTGCTGGTCGCCCGTACCGGGTGGTTCGATCGGACCGGTTTCCGCGTCGTACTGGCCGGCTCGTACCTGGCCGGGCTGGCCTGGGCGCTGTCCCTGTCGCTGGTGGACGGGCTGTCCGGGCTGACCAGGTCGCTGCTCGACCCGAACAACTACCGCGCCGACCTGGCCGGCGTCGGTACCAGCCCGCTCGCGTACCTGCGCACCTACGCCGCACACAGCGTGGCGCACTCCCCCGCGGCGCGCGGCCACCCGCCCGGGCCGGTACTCCTGCTCTGGGCGCTGAACCGGGCAGGCATCAGCGGGCAGGTGGTCCTCGCCGTACTGATCACGGCGGCCGGGACGGCGACGGTACCGCTGGTACTGGCCGCGGTCCGCGGGGTGTGCGGGCAGGTGCAGGCCCGCCGGTACGCGCCGGTGCTGATCCTGGCGCCGTACGCGATCTGGGTGTCGGTCAGCATGGACGCGTGCGTGGCCGTCCTCGGGGCGGCCATGGTCGCCGCCGGGGTACGCGCCAGCGCCGGACCGGTACGCGGGCTGCGCTCCGGCGCCTGGGCGCTACTCGCCGGCCTGTTACTGGGCATCGCGGCGCTGTTCTCGTACTCGGCCGGCTGGCTGGGCCTGTCCCTGGTCTGCCTGTACTTCGCCCGCCGCCGCCCGCTGGTCAACATCGGTACCGGACTCGGTGCGCTCCTGCCCATCCTGCTGGTGGACCGGCTCGGCTTCTCCTGGGTAGCCGGGCTGATGGCGGCGCGGCTGGACTTCCAGACCCGGGTGGAGCCGTACCGCTCGGCGGCGTGGTGGGGTGCGATCAGCGTGGTGGCGCTGCTGCTGGCCTGCGGACCCGCGTTGTCCGCGAGCCTGCGCAAGCTGCGCAACACCGCCGGCTGGCCGTTCCTGGTGGGCGCGGCCTGTGCGGTGGTCTTCTCGGTGCTCGCCGGCCTGGCCCGGGGTGGGGTGGAGAACGCCTGGCTGGCGTTCTTCCCCTGGCTCACGGTCGCCGCCGTGGCCCCCGAGCGCCAGGCCGGGCCCGCGATACCGGTACCCCTGTTGCTGAGCGGCGTGGGCGCGCTGACGGCGATAGTCGTGGAGGCGGTCCTGGCCACCCCCTGGTGACTAGGCGAGTTCCACCAACTCCAGGAGGTCGTCGCTCCACGCGTCCTCGACACCGTCGGGCAGCAGAATGGCCCGGTCCGGCTTGAGCGCCTGTACCGCACCCGGATCGTGCGACACCAGCACGATCGCGCCCGGGTACCGGGCGATCGCGTCCAGCACCTGCTCCCGGCTCACCGGATCCAGGTTGTTGGTGGGCTCGTCCAGCAGCAGCACGTTGGCGCCCGAGCAGACCAGCGTGGCCAGCGCCAGCCGGGTCTTCTCGCCGCCGGACAGCACCCCCGCCGGCTTGTCCACGTCGTCACCGGAGAACAGGAACGCGCCCAGCAGCCGCCGCAGCTCCGTGTCGGTCAGGTGCGGGCCGGCCGACCGCATGTGCTCCAGGATCGTACGGTCCACGTCCAGCGTCTCGTGCTCCTGCGCGTAGTACCCCAGCCGCAGCCCGTGCCCCGGGTTCACCTCGCCGGTGTCCGGCGCCAGCATCCCCGCCAGTACCCGCAGCAGGGTCGTCTTCCCGGCACCGTTGAGGCCCAGGATGGCCACCCGGGAGCCGCGGTCCACGGCCAGGTCCACGTCACAGAAGACCTCCAGCGAGCCGTAGCTCTTGGACAGCCCCTGCGCGGTCAGCGGGGTCTTGCCGCACGGCGTCGGGGTGGGGAAGCGCACCTTCGCCACCTTGTCGTGCGCCCGCTCCTCCTCCAGCCCGGACAGCAGCCGCTCGGCCCGCCGCGCCATGTTCTGCGCGGCCACCGTCTTGGTCGCCTTGGCCCGCATCTTGTCCGCCTGGGCGAGCAGCGCGCCCGCCTTCTTCTCGGCGTTGACCCGCTCCCGGTGCCGGCGCCGCTCGTCGGTTTCGCGCTGCTGCAGGTACGTCTTCCAGCCCACGTTGTACATGTCGACCACGGCCCGGTTCGCGTCCAGGTACCAGACCTTGTTGACGACCGCGTCGAGCAGGTTGACGTCGTGCGAGATGACGATCAGGCCGCCCTTGTGGCCGCCCAGGAAGCCGCGCAGCCAGGTGATCGAGTCGGCGTCCAGGTGGTTGGTCGGCTCGTCCAGCAGCAGCGTCCCGCCGCCGGTGGCGCTGGCGTCGCGGAACAGGATGCGGGCCAGCTCGACCCGGCGCCGCTGACCGCCGGAGAGGGTGCCCAGGGTCTGGCCCAGCACCCGGTCGGGCAGGCCCAGGTTGGCGCAGATGCGCGCCGCCTCCGCCTCGGCGGCGTACCCGCCCAGGCTGGCGAACTGGTCCTCCAGGGCGCCGTACCGGGACACCGTGCGCTCGTCGGCGCTCTCCGCGAGCGCGACTTCGAGCTTCTGCATGTCGGCCAGCAGGGTGTCCAGGCCGCGCGCGGACAGCACCCGGTCCCGGGCGGTGATGTCGAGGTCGCCGGTGCGCGGGTCCTGCGGCAGGTAGCCGACCGGCCCGCGCCGCTCGACCTGGCCGGCGTAGGGCAGGCCCTCCCCGGCGAGTACCTTCAGCGTGGTCGTCTTGCCCGCGCCGTTGCGCCCGACCAGGCCGATCCGGTCGCCGGGCTGCACGCGCAGGGTGGTGTCGGACAGCAGGATGCGCGCACCGGCGCGCAGTTCCAGTCCGGTAACACTGATCATCGGTAGGAGTGCCTCTCGGATCTCATCGGCCTCATCAGGACATGCGTCTGAGCCGGCCGCCGCGGGCGGTCGGCTGCGGGCCGATCAGTCAAGGCAGAGAAGCACGGCCGCCATTCTACCGGGCCGCCGCCGGCCACCCACCAGTGGATTACCTAACAAGATCATCAGGTACCCGATCATCCGGTACCCGCGTCCAGCAGCCGGATGCGCACCGCCCGGGCCTGGGGCACCGCCGCCCGGAGTACCGCGAGCCTGGGCTCCGGTACCTCCAGGAAGCGCTCGGCCCGCAGCGCCTCCACCGGCGCCAGCCTCGGATCGGCCAGGACCGCGTCGACCGCCCGCCGGTCCCCGCCCGTGACCACCGCGGCCAGTTCGCGGGTCGCGGGCAGCAGCACGTGCGCCACGATGTCCGCACCGTCCTTGGCAGCGGCGCGGCTCTGGTTGTCCCGCCGCCGGGCGAACCGCTGCTGCGACCAACCGCCGGCCGCGGTCCGGCCCTGCACGTACCGGCTGTCCACTTTGGACGCGACCAGCTCC
>DATEJJ010000289.1:0-2793 GCA_035278125.1 Rugosimonospora sp. | reverse complement strand
GTCCCGGCCACCACGCGGTCCCCGATCCCCCGGGGCACGGGCCGGGACTCGCCGGTGATCATCGACTCGTCCAGCTCCGCCGCGCCGTCGACCACGCGCCCGTCGGCCGGCACCCGGGCGCCCGAACGCACCAGCACCACGTCACCGACCCGCAGCTCGGCCACGGGCACCGGCCGGGTCTGGCCGTCGGACCCGACCCGCTCGGCGTCATCGGGCAGCAGCGCCGCCAGCGCGGCCAGCGCACCACGGGCCTGCCCGATCGCCTTCATCTCCTGCCAGTGCCCGAGCAGCATGATCGTGACCAGCGCGGCCAGCTCCCACCAGAACTCCAGATCGAACCAGCCCAGGCTGCTGGCCAGGGACGCGGCATAGGCCACGGTGATGGCCATGGATATCAGCATCATCATGCCGGGCGCGCGGCCGCGCACCTCCGCCACGGCGCCGGCCAGGAACGGCCAGCCGCCATACAGGTAAACGGCCGTGCCGAGGACCGGGCCGATCCAGGACATGCCCGGAAATTCGAGGGTGTACCCGAACCAGCCCATCACCATGTGGCTGGTGGCCACGATCGGCACGGTGAGCGCCAGGCTCAGCCAGAACTTGCGGCGGAACGCCTCCGGGTCGTGCCCGGCGTGCTTGTCGTGGTTGTCGTGCCCGGCGTGGTCGCTCTGCATGCCCCTACCGTATACCCCCACGGGGTATGGTGCGGGACGGCAGGAGGTGAGCTGGCACACGCTCCACCCACCGGGCCGTCACGGGCCGACAAGAGGTCGTTCACGTTGTTCGATCGTCTCTTGTAGTCCCCATCGGGCGCGGTCAGACTTGCGGGACCGGCTTTCCCGAGCGCGAACGGAGGGGCGCTGCCGATGCGGCCCGACCCACCACACCCATCGCAGATCGAACTGGTCACCGCAGGAGACACCGAGTTCTACGTGGAACTGGCGGACGCGTCCGGGCCCAGACCGGTGGGCGTGGAGACCGCCTTCTCCTTCGACGGGGTACGCGACACGGTCCAGGCCATCGCGAGCCACCTCGCGCAGGTGTGGGAGCACGTCAAGCCGGCCGAGGCGACGGTGAAGTTCGGGCTGTCCCTGACGGCCCGCAGCGGCAAGCTGACCGGTCTGGTGGTCGACGGCGACGCGGCGGCCAGCCTCAAAATCACCCTGACCTGGCGGGATCAGACGAAGTCCACCGGCACCTCGTGACGCAGGTGCAGCCCGACTGGGCGCAGTTCCGCCGCCACGTGGTACGGATCGACGGTCGGGGCCGGACCCTGCTCGGTACCGGCTTCTTCGTCGCGCCCCGCCTGGTGCTGACCGCCGCGCACGTGGTGTACGACGCGCGCCGCCGCGAACCGCTGGAGCAGGTCGAGGTGGTACCGGCGGATCCGGGCGTGGGTACCGGTGCGGTACGGGCACGGGTCATCGCCCGGTCGGCGCCGGCCTCCGGTACGCTGCTGCCGCCCTTCCCCGACCTGGCCGTGCTGGAGCTGCCGCCCGAACTGTCCTGGGTGGACAGTCACCCGTGCGTCTGGCTGTCGGACGGCCTGCCGGTCGGCGAGTGGTGCTACGCGTACGGATTCGCGCCGCGCGAGCCCGGGGTGGTACCGGGTGCGCCCGCGAGCCTCCGGTTCGAGGGGCCGGACGGGGACGGTTTCCTGCGCTTCAAGAGCGTCCAGGTGGCTGGCGGGCTGTCGGGTGCGCCGCTGGTGTGCCCGGGCCAGCGCGCGGTGGTCGGCGTGGTGACCGCGTCCCGCGACGTGTCGAGCGATCTCGGTGGCTGGGCCTCCCCCATCGCGGCCCTGTTCGGCGGTGCGGCGGAGCTGGCCGAAGCCGGCGCGCGGATCCGCGCGGCGAACAGGCCGGCGGTGCTCGCGGACCGGGGGGCGTGGCACGCGGTACTCCCGCTGCGACCGGCCGCCGATCCGGTGAAGCGGGACAACCACTTCGTCCGGGAGCCGCGGTCCCTGCCGTCGGAGATGCTGCTCGCCGACGCGAACACCGTCGCGTACCGGTTCCGCGAGCGCCAGCTCGACCGGGCCCGGCGCTGGTGCGAGCGGCCCGAACCACTGGCCATCTCACTGGTCTGGGGGCCGGCCGGCGCCGGCAAGACGCGGCTGGCCATCGAACTGTGCCGGCTGATGCGTTCCCGCCACTGGCTGGCCCAGTTGTGGGTACCGCCGAGCCCGGGCGGGCGTGCCCGGCCCGACATCTCCCGGCTGCCGCTGCCCCGGCTGCTGGTCGTGGACTACGCGGAGTCGGTCGCGCCGGCGAGCCTGCTGCGGCTGCTGGAGGACCTGCACATCCGCGCCACGGAGCTGATACCGGCGCGGGTGGTGCTGCTGACCCGGGACGCCGGCGAGGGCGACAAGCTCCTGCGCGAGATCGCCGGCCAGGCCGAGGTGGACCTGCGCAACGTCATCAACGCCACCGGCGCCGCGGTCACCATCCCCGGCCTCACCCCGGACGAGCGCGGCATCCTGTTCACCGAGGCGTACCAGTCCTTCCGCAGCGCCTGGCGGGAGGACCCGGCCGGCGGGCCGGTGCGCGAACCCGACCTGTCCGGCGACCGGTACGCGGTGGTGCTGGAGGTGCTGCTGGAGGCGTTCGACCACGCGCTGTCGGGCGGCCGGCCGACCGGGGACCGCCCGCCGGTCGACCGCAGCCTCGACCACGAGCAGCGGTACTGGACCGCGACGGCGCCCAAGAAGCTCTCCGCCGAGCTGCGCCGCGCGGCGGTGGCACTGGCCACCATGGCCGGCGGCGCCGACGCCGAGGAGAGTGCCGCGCTGCT
>DATEJJ010000288.1:0-2051 GCA_035278125.1 Rugosimonospora sp. | reverse complement strand
GGGGGCAGCCAGGCCGGCGCCGGCAACCGGGCGGCCAGGCCGAGCAGCCCGGCGCCGTTGACAGCGGGTGCGATGGCGAGGGTACGCGTCGTGAGCGGGCGAAGCAGCTTGCCGATCAGCATCGCGGGCAGGTCGGGTGCGTCCGGGCTGAGGATCGCCACCTGCTCGTACCCGTCGCGCCCGGCGGCGCCGAGCACCGCGGGTACGGTCAGCTCGGGCACCTCGTACACCCGCATGGCCGGCCATACCACCGCGTCGGCCAAGGGCCGGTCCGCCGGTACGCACGCGACCGCGGGCTCCACCTCGGCCAGCGCGGCCAGGAGATCCACGCCGTCCTCGGCGAGCGCCCGGCGCCAGTCGTCCAGGGCGATCCCGGGCGGACTCCACTGCGGCGCGCTCAGCACCAGGACGGCGGCTCGACGGGTCACGGGTCAATCTTCGTGGATGGCGTGGCCGGATGCGGCCGCTACCCCCTCCAGATAGCCACGGGCCCGTTCGGCGCGGGGGTACCGGCCGACCAGCGCCCAGAAGGTGCGGTTATGGCTGGGTACCACGAGGTGGGCGAGTTCGTGCAGGAGCACGTAGTCGATCACCCAGTCCGGCATGTCCATGATCCGGTCAGAGATCCGGATGGAGCGGTCGGCGGGCGTGCACGATCCCCAGCGACCGTTCTGGTTGTCCACCCACCGCACGCTGGCCGGGTGAGCGGCTCCCGGGTGGTCCGGGAAGTACCGCTGTGCCAGCCGCCCGGCCCGCGCCACCAGTTCCCCGTCGGAACGCCGGGCCCGCTGGTCTCGGGCCTCCAGGCGCTGGAGCATCCGGTCGACCCACTCCCGCTCCTCGGCCCGCGAGAAGAGGTTGGGGATGAGCACCACGACGCGCTCGCCGTCCCGGTAAGCGGACACCGTCCTGCGGCGGCGCTCACTGCGCCGCACCTCGACAACGGGCTTTCGGGGCGCCATTGGACGTCCGCTCAGCTCGCAGAGGTCCGGGGTTGCTGGCTCACGAAGGCACGCTAGCCGGCCCCCGCCACCCCACCGCAAGCCCTAACCTTCGAGATGATGCCAACATCACCCTGGTTTACGGAGATAGGCCCGGAAAATTCCATACCTAGGGTGTCTTGTACGCGGCATTCGTGCGGAAAGACCGGCGTGTCCCTGCCGAACGCCGATCGTCCGAGGCGCACCCGAGGCAGACTGCACCGGGGTCGAGCGCCTGGCCCAGCGCGAACGCGCGCAAACCGAGGGCGTCCGAAAGGAAGCGGCGCACGGCCGAGCGGGTACGCACAGGTAGTGCCGCGGCACGCCGGCCGCGCCGGAGGAACAGGAGGGGCACCGTGGCCGAGAAGGCCGAGAAGTACAACGGCTACTGCGTCAAGTGCAAGGAGAAGCGGGACTTCGAGGGCCACGTGGAGGTCTCGAAGACCGGAATGAGGATGGCCAAGGGGAAATGCCCCGTCTGCGGTACGACCGTCAACCGCATCCTCGGGAAGGCGTGACGCGTTGAGGTGGGAGGAGGAGCGCTCCACGTGGCTCCTCCTCCACTCTCCGTAGTGTCGGGAAACCGACAGTAATCCGGCCACCCTGTGGAAAACACGGCGTGTCGCTGTGGACAACCGTGGTGACGGTGGCTGTGCCTGTGGAGAACACAAAGCGTCACCATGCCAATGCGTGACAGCGTTGCCGCATGGCTCGACTCACCCTGCTGCCCGGACTGCGCCGGCTCTGGCGCGACGCGCACAGCGTCCAGCTCGGCACGGACCCCGGGCGGGCGGTGGTACTGGAGTTCGCGGAGCCGTCGGTGGCGCGGGTACTCGATCTCGTGGACGGCAGCCGTACCGAACGGATGATCTTCCGGGACGCCGGGCGGCTCGGGGTACCGGCGCCGGACGCGGCTGCCCTGCTGCACGTGCTGCGCGACGCGGGGCTGGCGGTCGGGGCGGACACCCTGGTACCGGCGGGACTGCCGGAGCCACTGCGCCGCCGGCTGGGTACCGAGGTGGCGGCGCTGGCACTGCGCACGGAGCCGGCACCCGCCCCGCCCGCGGAGGT
>DATEJJ010000287.1:0-15608 GCA_035278125.1 Rugosimonospora sp. | reverse complement strand
CCCCGAGCTGCGCGCGTTCTGGGCCGGCATCGCGGAGCCGCTCATCGACGACATGGCCGCGGGGATCGAGGCGGCCCGGGCGTCCGGCCAGGCGCTGCCCGCGCCGCCCGACGCGCACGACCTCGCCCGGGCGCTCACCGACATGTACTGGCGGGCCGGGCGGCACGCCTCGCTGGATCCGCCCACGCCCGACGCCGAGCAGCGCCTCATCGACACGCTCACCGTCATCACGCTGCGCGCCATCTACGGGGCCGACCGGGTCGCCGGCTGAGGCCGGAGGCCCGGAAATGCGGACATCCCGTGGTGCACCGCCCAGGGCTGCACCACGGGATGCCGCGTCTCGGTTCGGACCCCTCCGTCAGCCGCGGATGTGCTTCTTGGGCGTGGGAGACGCGCCGCCGCCGTTGTTGCCGGCGGCCGGCGCTGGCGCCTTCGCGCCACCGGCGGTGAAGGTCGCCGCCGTGGCCACCCCGCCGCCGTTGAGGGTCAGCGTGATCGGGTTCTTCACGCCGAGGTTGACGCAGTTGAGGTTGGTGAACGAGGCGTTGGCCCGCGCCGCGAGGAACGTGAACAGGTTGGTGCCGGTCGCCGCGTCCGGCGTGGTGCCGTTGGCCAGGAGGGCCTGGGCGTTGAACACGCGCTGGATGCCGGCCGCGTTGGTGAACAGGTTCTGGCAGTAGGTCATGCCGCTGCCGTTGTTCGCCTGGCTGATCGGTGCCTGGTCCACGCCGGCCCGGTACAGGTTGGTCTTACGCGTGCTCTGGTTCGCGTTGACCAGCGTCATCGGGTCGGTCAGCGGTACCAGCGCGATCGGCGCCTTCTGCCCGGCCGCCGCCTGCAGCTCGTTGAGCGGCAGCGAGGACGTGGGCGTGCCACCGGCGGACTGGTTCGGGAGCATCCAGGGGGTGCAGCCGAGCGTCGGGTCCACGAACACGTCGAGCAGCCGGTTGTCACTACCGTTGGCGAGGTCGACCGCGTTGGGGATGGCAGCCCTGCCCGCGGCGTTGGGCTGGGCGATCTGCCCGTTGGCGTTGGCCAGGTAGTGGGTGACCACGTTGTCGCTCTGGTCCTGGTCGACCAGGGAGAAGTCACGCACCGTGGGGCAGGGCTTGCCGTCCTTGGCCGTGGCCAACGCCGGCACCGCGAGCTGTCCGGCCGCGATGGCCTTGTTCGCGGCGACGAAGAACGCCGGCGCGTTGCAGTACGCGAACTGCCCGAAGATGGAGTTGGGGCTGCCGTTGACGCACCTGCCCTGGGCGAGGCTGTTGGTGCGGTTGGCGGCCTGCAGCGTCAGGTTGGTGCCGTTGAAGCCGAACCAGACCGCCACGGTCGAACCGGCGGGCACGGTCGCCGCGGTAGGAGTGGCCGCGGCCTTGGTGCCCTTGTCGATGACCAGCGGGTCGTACAACGTGATCGCCCCGGCAGGGGAGATGATCGCGCCCTGCACGAACGCGGACTGGTTCGCGTTGGCCTCGTTGCACGGCCCGTTCTTCGCGTTGGTGGCGACCAACTGGTACGGCGTGGCCAGGCCGGCCGCGGTCAGCGGGTTGGCCGGCACGATCAGCGTGCAGTTCGGGTTGGCCGCAGCCGCCGCGTTGCTGCTGACCATGAATGCCGCTGCGCCCGCCGCCATGGTCGCGGCCGCGGCGACCACACCGACGGTGGTGAACACACGACGCCGCCGGCGGACCGGAGTGGCCTGCAGACTCTCGGACTCGGACGGCCCGTAGAGAGACGTGCCGGCATCCGACGTCTGTCTACGGCCGGGGGCTGGGGACGCATACCTCGGCTGAGCCATGGCACACCTTTCGTCTTTGCTTCCTGTGGGTCACAACCACAAGAACGCGTGGGGGAAGCCTGTGCGCGGTCTGACTGTTGTCGTGCCGGGAGCCTGCTCTTGACGGCCCGAGTGGTCAAGACGCGACGCCAGTACTCTGCGTCGACATGACCGGCCATCGAGGCAACAAAAGATCTATAAACATCAATGCATCTGAGAGTACGGGCTGAGCCCGCGAAGGCGCGATACGCCTGGTACTAACGGGGTTCGTCGGGTCGGTGGTACCGCCGGACGCCGCACCGCGACACCGCTGCTGTCCGTCGCTAATGGATTGTTCGAGGGCGGCACTGTAACAGCACGGTAATCTCTGTGGAAACGCTGTGCCGACGGTTCGGTGGCGCAGTGTGTTGTGGCACAAGGCTTTTTCGTGACAGCGGTCACCCGGTGGTGATGCTGACCTCTGTCGATTTGACGAGAGCGGTGGCCCCCGCGCCGTCACCAGGGTTGCCGTCGTGTGCTGACTCTCCGGTGATAAGCGGAGTGAGCATTAACCCTGCGGGGTGGCCGGGTACGTGCGGGTCTCCACCGCCTCGCCGGGCTTGGACACCGGGAACGGTTACGGTGCCTGGAATCCGGCCGCGGTCAGCACCGCCATGCCCTTGTCGGACAGGACGTAGGCGACGAACGCCTGGGCCGCGCCCTGGTCGGTGCTGTTCTTCAGCACCACGATCGGGTAGAGGTTGATCGCCTGCGCGGACTCGGGGAACTCGACACCGTCCACACTGGACGCGGCAGCCTTGGCGTCGGTGCGGTACACGAGTGCCGCGTCCACCTCGCCGAGCTTCACCTTGGACAGTGCGGACTTGACGTCCTGCTCCAGGGTGACCGGCTTGAGCGCCACCTTGGCCGCGGCCAGGGCCTTGATGGCCGCCGCGCCGCACGGTACCGCCGCCGCGCACTCGGCCACCTTCACCCCGGGCTTGGTCAGGTCGGCCAGGCCGGCGATGTGCTTGGGATTGCCCTTGGGTACCGCGATGACGAGCTGGTTCTTGACGAACGTGGTGGGGGTACCGTCGGCGTTGCCGGCGTCGGTGACGGTCTTCATGTTGGTCGGGCTGGCCGAGGCGAACACGTCCGCCGGTGCGCCCGTGTTGATCTGGGTGGCCAGGGCGGAGCTGCCGGCGAAGTTGAACTTCACCGTGACGCGCGGGTTGGCCGCCTCGAAGTCCTTGCCGATCTGGGTGAACGTCTCGGTCAGCGACGCCGCCGCGAACACGTTCACGTTCCCGATGACGCCGGAGTTGCGGGCGGCCGGTGACGGCGTTGCCGCAGTACCCGAACTGGTGCTGGACCCGCCACCACAGGCGGACAGCGCCAGCAGCGCGGCGGCCGCGACCCCGACCACGCCCCGCCGTATGAATGCTGCTCTCACGAGCCACTCCTCCCTCTATCGCCCGGACCCGGGCTGGCCTTCTCCACTACTACGGTGGTTGACTTGATCACGGCGGTGGCGACCGACCCCACCTGGAGGTCCATCTCGTCGACCGCTTCCCGACTCATCAGCGACACCACCCGGAAGGGCCCGGCCTGGATGTCCACCTGCGCCATCACCGTGTCCTTCACGACCGCGATGACGATGCCGCGCAGCCGGTTGCGCGCCGAGGAGTTCTCCCCGCCGTCGTCCGGCTCCGCGGCGAGCGACCGGGCGAACGCCGCCAGGTCGACCCCGTTGATCACCCGGTGGCCGTGCTCGTCGCGCAGCGCGGCCACCCGGCCGGCATCCACCCAGCGGCGCACTGTGTCCGGGCTGACGCCCAGCAGCTCAGCGGCCTCACCGATCCGGAATACCGTCATCGACACACCGTAACGTGTCGCACCTGCTATCCGGTAGACCGCTTTCGGCTAGCGTTTTCCAGCTCGCTAGCAAGGATAGTGCGGCAACCGCATCATTGATGGTATGCCTGGTGACGCCGCGCTGATGCCGGACTGGCACGTGCTGAGCGACGAGCAGGTCCGCCGCTGGGAAGAGGTGCTGGACAACCTGGCCCGGATGCTGCCCGGCGGCGCGGCCGGTGTCGTGGTCGACGCCCACCACTCCCGCCTGACCGACGGCGAGGAGCGAAGCGACGACGCCCGAGGGCAGGCTCGGGTGATACCGCCGGTGAGTTCCGCCGTCACGGCTGGTCTACCCATCGGGAATCGAGGCCAACGAGGGAGGCTACCGTGACGTTGCCCGGGATCGTGTCGCGAGACGAGTGGTTGGCGGCCCGTCGGGAGCTGCTGCTGCGGGAGAAGGAGCACACCCGCGCGGCGGACGCGCTGAACACCGCGCGCCGCATGCTGCCGATGGTGCGGGTGGAGAAGGCGTACGTGTTCGACGGCCCGGAGGGCGAGGTGGGGCTCGCCGACCTGTTCGCCGGTCACCGGCAACTCGTGCTACAGCACTTCATGTTCGATCCACAGTGGACGGACGGCTGTTCCAGCTGTACGGCCGCCGTCGACGAGCTGTCCGACGGGCTGCTCGCGCACCTGCGGGCCCGGGAGACCAACTACGCGATCGTGGCGCGGGCCCCGCTGGCGAAGGTCGAGGCGTACCGGGCGAAGCGGGGCTGGTCGATCCCGATCTACTCGTCGTACCGGTCGGACTTCAACTACGACTTCCACGTGACGCTGGACGCGTCGGTGCGGCCCGTGGAGTTCAACTACCGGGGCGCGGACGAACTGGGCGCGGACATCTGCCACACGTACTCGACGTTCGCGCGGGGCATGGAGCAGACCGGGGGCGCGTACGCCGTGCTGGACATGACGGCCCTGGGGCGGCAGGAGGACTGGGAGGAGCCCAAGGGCCGAGCCGGCTCGACCCGCGGCCCGGTCCCCGACTTCAGCTAGGGTCAGCGCCGGCGCAGGGCCGCGAGGATCTGGCGGGCGTCGTTGCGCATGCCGAGGGCGTTGGGGTGTACCGGGATGGCGTTCTGCACGTTGAGGATGCCCTCGATCCAGCGGGTACCCGGGGCCTGGCACAGGTCGTGCCCGACGCTGCTGGTGAAGGTGTCCACATAGGTCGCGTGGTTCTGCGCCGCGCGGGTACGCAGCACGCTGTTCAGCTCCCGGATCTTCGACTCCAGGTAGGGGAAGTCACCGGTGGAGATCGGGACCTGGATGTTCGCGTTGCACTTGGCCTTGCTGTTGGGGAGCAGGTCGGGGTACCCGATCAGCAGCACCCGGGCCTTCGGGGCGCGCTGGTGGATGCCCTTGAGCACGGCGGCCACCTTCGGGCCGACCTGCTGGATGGCCGTGTCGAGCTGGTCCTTGCCGCCCTGCGTGAAGTGCGCCTTGCACGGCGCGCCGTTGGGGTTGGTGAAGAACAGCAGCCCGCAGGTGACCGTGTCGGGCGCGAAGCCGGCGTCGTTGCCGCCGATGCCGACGGTGACCAGCCGGGTACGCGCGTTCAGCGCGTTGAACTGGGGCGGCTGGTTGAGGAACGAGGTGGTCATCGCGGTGGTCAGCGCGCCGCTGCAACTGACGTCGGTGAACCCGGTGGGCTTGATGGACTGGGCGACCAGGGTCGGGTAGTTGTGGTCCGACCGGGCGCACGATCCCGCGTTCTTGCGCTGGTTGGCGATGCCCGGCCCGGCGGTGTACGAGTCGCCCAGCGCGACGTACGTGCCGGCGAACCGGGTCGACCGGGTGGCGGCGAGCGCGTTCGGTACGCCGCTGACGGCGACGCCGGTCAGCACGACCGCCGCGGTGACGGCCATGCCGGCGAGCCGCCGTTTCCTGAAACGAACCGGGCGCATGAGTGACCTCCAGAGCTGCCGACCCTCCTGGGTGGCGAGTCTGGGCCTGGCCAGGGCGCCGGGCATAGTACGCGCGCTGCCCGCCCTGTGCCGGCCGCTGGTCACCTGGCTGTGCGTGGAAGGCGCTGTCCAGGCGAAACGGCGACATTGACGGATGTGAGGATGGCCGCTACCTTACCGGAAGATCGAGCCGCAACTTGCCGAAACCTTCCGGAAAAGGAGCCCGCCATGCCGCGACGGCGCGTCACCGTGCTCGCCTCCGCCCTGCTCGTCGCCGTGCTCCCGGTCGCCGGCCAGGCCGCGCACGCCTCGGCAGCCGGTACGGCGGGGCTGATCGTCGTCCGCGAGCGGGCGGTGCGGCAGCCGATCGAGGGGTTCGGGGTGGCCGAGGCGTTCCAGCGGGCCGCGGTCATACACGGCCTGATGGGGCTGTCCGCGCCGAAGCAGAAGGAGGTGCTCGACCTGCTGTTCAGCCGGACGACCGGAGCGGGCCTGAGCATCCTGCGGCTGGGCATCGGCTCCTCGGCCGACACCGTGTACGACCACATGCACTCGATCGAGCCCACCGACCCGGGCGGCCCGGACGCGACGCCGGCGTACCAGTGGGACGGTGCCGACGGCGGGCAGGTGTGGCTGGCCCAGCAGGCCAGGGCGTACGGCGTCGCGCGCTTCTACGCGGACGCGTGGAGCGCGCCCGGGTACATGAAGACGAACGGGACGGACGCGGCGGGCGGGACGCTGTGCGGGCTGCGGGACACCACCTGTGCCAGCGGCGACTGGCGGCTGGCGTACGCGAGGTACCTGGTGCAGTACACGCGGTTCTACGCGCAGGAGGGCGTGCACATCACCGACCTCGCGTTCACCAACGAGCCGGACTTCACCGCCACGTACGCGTCGATGCGGTTCACGCCCGCGCAGGCGGCCGAGTTCGCCGCCATCGTGGGACCGCTCGCCGCCCGTGCGGGGGTACGGCTGGCGTGCTGCGACGCGACCGGCTGGACCAACCAGAGCGGGTACACCACGGCGATCGAGGCGGACCCGCAGGCGCGCCGGTGGGTGGCGACCGAGACCGGGCACGAGTACAGCAGCGTCGCCGGTACGCCGCTGCCGACCCGGCGGCCCACCTGGGTCACCGAGTGGGGGCCGTCGGGCAGCACCTGGAACGAGAACTGGGACGACGGCAGCGGGTACGACGGGCTGACCGTGGCCGGGCACATCCAGAACGCGTTGACCGCCGGCGACGTGAGCGCGTACATCTTCTGGCTGGGCGGCTCGATCGGCGCCACCAAGGCGTTCATCCAGCTCGACGGGGACGCGTACCACGTGTCCAAGCGGCTGTGGGCGATGGCCGCGTTCAGCCGGTTCATCCGCCCCGGCGCGGTACGGGTCGACACCGGTACCGGCGACACGGGGCTGGGCGTCTCCGCCTTCCGTAACGCGGACGGCAGCCGGGTGGTCGAGGTGCTCAACACCGGTACGCAGCCGGTGACGGCGGGGGTGGCGGCCGGCTCCGGTGTGGTCAGCACCTACCTGACCGACGAGCAGCACGCGCTGGCGCTGGTCGGCACCTCGGCCTGCCACGGCGACAGCCCGGCCCGCACCTTCGCCCCGCGCTCACTGACCACATTGGTCATCCGGGGACGGTGATCAATCGGGGACGCTGACCGCGGTACCGATCGCGACGACCGCGAACAGCGCGAGGGTGAGCACGTGCACCGCGGTACACCACAGGCAGATCGCGTTCAGCGTGAACAGTTCCGTGTACACGAGATAGAACACGAACCCGACACCTACCAGCGCGAAGCCGGCCCGGCCCCAGCGCGGCAGCGGGTGCGCGGCACGCCACGCCACGGGCAGGCCGAGCGGCAGCATGGCCGCGAAGAACACCAGGCCCAGCAGGGCGACCGGGATGCCGAACACGACGGACTGCGCGCTGGTGGTCACCTTCTGGCAGTTGACCACCCCGGTCTCCGGGCAGGCGAGCGTGGTGGACGCGGTGTAGTGCTCGATCGTCAGGTACGCGGCGACCGCCAGGCCCGCGACGGCAATCAGCACACTCGCCACCGGTACCCACGAAGGAACGCCGGTGGTCCCGGCCGCGACGGGCCCGCGGGTCTCAGGCCGCGGCATGGAACCTGCCCTGGTACGCCGCGGCGGCCTTGCCGCCGCAGACGGTGGCCGGCTGGTTGCGCGTCAGCGCGCAGAGCTGCGCGGTGAACGCGTTCGCGGTGCCGTCCACGGCCTGCGCGATGTCGCTGGCGGGATCGGACAGCGCGGTGGCGATCTGCGCGGCCGTCCTGCCCTGCAACAGCTGCGGGCTGTACGACGCACCGGACACAATGGACTGGTTGGCGAAGTCGAGGAACGGGATCGACCCGGCCGCGCTCGCCGGCACGTAGGGCGCCGCGTCGTACTTGGCGAGCAGTTGCTGCTGCTGCGCGGTGGGAGTGTCCAATGTGGTGTATCCGCTGCCCTCGGGCACGTTGGACTGCATCTCCACGCCCTGGAACGCGAGGTACTGGCTGGTGTACGTGGCGCCGTGGAAGGACAGCGTCTGCGTGTCGGGGTACACGTCGGTGCTGGACGAGTGGGTCTGCCCCAGGTTGCTGAAGGTACCGAAGCGGGACAGCGCCACCACCACGGCCCAGCGCTCGGCCGCGCAGTACGGGCAGTACTCCGCGCCCAGGTACACGATCAGCGGTTTGGTCCCGTCGGTCAGCACGGCCTGGCCGCTGGTGGCCGCGGGCAGTGCGGTCACCTTGCCCGTGCCCACCTGGTCCAGCACGGTCGCCGCGACCGAAGTGACGGCGGCGGTGACCGCGGCGTCGGCCGGTGCGGCACTGGCCGCGGAGGCCGCCGCCGACGGCTTGCCGGTGTGCCGGCCGGCGAGCTTCACCACGACCAGCAGGCCCAGCGCCACCAGCACCACCGCCACCACGGCACTGGCGATGAGCACGCGCCGCCGCCGGGCCTCGGCGCGGCGCTGCGCGGCCACGATCTGCCGGGCCCGCTCCTGCGCCAGCCGCCTGTCCTTCTTGGCCACCCCGCGTCCTTTCCGGTTCCCACGCCCCGGTTCCAGTGTCCCGGCCCACCCTGCCACGCGCGGCCCCGGATCGGCCAACTCCCACACCGTGCGGCCACGGCCCCGGGTTGCGGCAAGTGGGTTACCGCACCCCGAGGCCGTGGGGTCAGCAGGCCGTGGGTCAGGTGGTCCGGCGGGTGCGGCTGAAGGCCAGACCGCCCAGCACCGCGCCGATCAGGCCGAGGACCAGGCCGATGATGCCGACGGTCAGGGCGCCGCCGGCCGAGCCGGTGGACTTGGCGACGGTCACCGCGGGGGCGCCGGTCGGCGCCGGGGAACTGTCCGCGGCGGTGCTCGCGGAGTCTCCGGACAGCTTCAGTACGGGGGCCGGGTGCGCCGGCTCGGGCTGTCCCTCCACGGTCTGGTCGATCCAGCGTACGACGCTGTTGTCGGAGTACGTCTGCAGCGCCTTGAACACCATCGAGTCGGCCTTGGGCAGCGCGCCGATGGACAGCGGGAACTCCTGGAACTGGCCGGGCTTGAGCGCGGTGGCCGCCGAGGCGGCGGTCCAGGTGACCTGGCTGACCGCCTCGGTCACGGTGTCGCCGTCGTCGGTCTTGATCGGGGTGGCCAGCTTGGTGGTGGCCATGGTGACGGTCCAGCCGGGTACCGGCATCGCGAGCACGGAGGCGAGGGGCTGATCGGTGGGCAGGAACACCTGCAGTTTCGTGGTCGACAGCGTGTCGCTCTCGTCCGGTACCTGGAAGGCCACCCGGGCGTACCCGCCCTGGGTCGCCGCGTTCGGGGTGATCGTGACGTGAGCCGACGCGGCGGTGGCGAAGGCGAACACGCCGGCCAGTGACGCCGCGCCGATCAGCAGTACGGCACGCGCGGTGCGTCCCATCAACCTCTCCTCTCTGTTGTTGTCCGCAGCAGTAGTCGCCGCGAGGGGCGGGGAAGTTCCCGGCCGCCGGGCACGGATCTTCCCTAGGGGGTGGCGCGCTCCTCAGGGGTTCCCGTGGTAGCCATCCGGTGGTTACTGCAATTCACTTGCAACAGCCGGGAAGGCGGGTTTAGATACCAGGTATGACCGCCACCGGCACTCTCGTGGATGTCGAACCGTCCACCACCCGCCTGTCCCGCCGGGAATGGACCCGTCTCACCGGTATGGGTACTTTCGTGGTGGTACTGCACGTGGTCGGGTTCTTCAGCCTCTTCGCGCTGATCGCCCCGCACCACTACCACCTGGGTACCGACACCACGACCGGCAAGGCCATGGTGTTCAGCATCGGGCTGGGGATCACCGCGTACACGCTCGGGCTGCGGCACGCCTTCGACGCCGACCACATCGCCGCCATCGACAACACCACCCGGAAGCTGATGGCCGACGGGCAGCGGCCGGTCTCGGTCGGGTTCTGGTTCTCGCTCGGCCACTCCAGCATCGTGTTCGGCCTGTGCTTCCTGCTGTCCATCGGGGTACGCGCCCTCGCGGGGCAGGTGGAGAACGACTCGTCCGCGCTGCAGCGGACCACCGGCCTCGTCGGCACCCTGGTCTCCGGCGTGTTCCTGCTGCTGATCGCGGTCATCAACCTGGCCGTGCTGCGCGGCATCCTGAAGGTCTTCACCGAGATGCGCCGGGGCTCCTACGACGAGGCGGAGCTGGAGGACAAGCTCAACAAGCGCGGCCTGCTGAACCGTATCCTCGGCGGGGCCACCCGCGCGGTCACCAGGCCCTGGCACATGTACCCGGTCGGGCTGCTGTTCGGGCTCGGCTTCGACACCGCCAGCGAGGTGTCGCTGCTGGTACTGGCGGGCGGGGCGGCGGTGTTCTCGCTGCCCTGGTACGCGATCCTGACGCTGCCGGTACTGTTCGCGGCGGGCATGTCGCTGCTGGACACCATCGACGGCTGCTTCATGAACTTCGCCTACGGCTGGGCCTTCTCCAAGCCGGTCCGCAAGGTCTACTACAACATCACCATCACCGGCCTGTCCGTGGCGGTCGCCCTGGTCATCGGCATGGTGGAGCTGATGTCCATCCTCACCGACAAGCTCGGCATCCAGCACGGCCCGCTCGCCTGGGTCGGCGGCCTCGACCTCAACTACGTCGGCTACTTCATCGTGGGCCTGTTCGTGCTGACCTGGGTCGTCGCCCTCGGCGTCTGGAAGTTCGCCCGCATCGAGGAGAAGTGGTCGGCGGGGATGAAGCCCGCGGACTAGCTTGAGCGGACTAGGTTGCGTGGCATGCACGGCGTGCTGCCCTACCCGCTCCAGGCGACGCTCTACTGCTGGTTCGCGCTGGAGGTCGCGCTGGTCGTCCGCGACCTGACCCGCGGCCGGGCCCGGCTGGGTACCGACCGCGGCACCCGCGGGCTGGTCGCCGTGTCCCTCGGCGGCTCGGTCGTCCTCGGCAGCGTGCTGCGGACCTGGGTACCGGTGCTGGACACGCCGGTGCCGCTGGCGTTCGCGGTCGCCGGGCTCGTCGTGGTCTGGGCCGGCCTGGCGGTACGCGTCTGGGCGGTGCTGGCGCTCGGCCGGGCGTTCAGCACCTTCGTCCAGGTGGACGCCGACCAGACCGTCGTGACCCGGGGCCCGTACCGGTGGGTGCGGCACCCGTCGTACACCGGGCTGCTCCTGATCGCGATCGGCTTCGGCATCGCCGCGCGTAACTGGCTGTCGCTCGTCGTCTGCGCCGTGGTGCCGGTGCTCGGGCTGCTGCCGCGGATCGCGGTCGAGGAGTCCGAACTGGTCCGGGTGCTCGGCGAGCCGTACCGCGGCTACCAGGCGCGTACGCGGCGCCTCCTGCCCGGGGTGTGGTAGCCGGAAAAAGTCCGGCCGGTCGTGCATCGCCCGCGTCCCCCGCGCCGTCTAGTCCCGGAGGCGACACGCGGGGAGAGAGGAGATGCGCGCGAGTGCACGAAGATCACGAGCGAGATTTCCAGGAATTCGTCCAGGTGCGGATGCAGTCCCTGCGCAACCTGGCGTACTTCGCCTGCGGTGACTGGCAGGCCGCCGAGGACGCCGTGTCCCGGTCGCTGGCGAAGCTGTACGTGCGGTGGCCGAAGCTGACCGCGCCGGAAAGCTACGCGAAGACCATGGTGGTGCGGGCCGCGATCGACGAGAAGCGCCGCCCGTGGCGGCGGGAGCGCCCGGCCGGCGACGCGATGCCCGACGTGGTCGGTGTGGACCCGTCGCAGGCGGTGGACGAGCGGGCGCGGGTACGCGACGCGCTGCTGCACCTGCCGAAGCGGCAGCGCGCGGTACTGGTGCTGCGCTTCTACGAGGAACTCAGCGTGGAGCAGGCGGCGGAGCTCATGGGCTGCCGGGAGAGCACGGTGCGCAGCCAGACCTCCCGGGGCCTCGCCACCCTGCGCGGCCTGCTCGCGCAGGAAGACATCGAACTCAAGGAACACCTCGAAGACGGAGACGAAGGATATGAGAGGCACCACGTACGGGGTCCGGGACGCGCTGGACACGCTGACGGACAACGCACCGCCGCCGTTGCGTACGAGCGTTGAGGACGTTGTCCGCGCCGGGCGGCGGCTGCGCGGGCGGCGGCGCCTCGCGCTGGCCGGTACCTCGCTGATGGCGGCGGCGCTGGCGGCCGGCTTCGGGATACCCGCGATGGTGGGTACGGGCAGGCCGGGCGCGACCGCCGGCACCTCTGCCACCGGTGCGGCACCGGCACCGGCGTTCCCCGCGCTGGACGCGCCCTTCCTGTACTCGCTCCAGGGGTACAGCCTGGGCAAGCTGCACGTGAGCGACCCGATCTTCGCGACCGCGACCTACCAGGAGGCGACGGTCACCCTCGACGGGGTGCCGAAGCTGGTGGAGGAGAACAGCGCCGGGACCTGGCGGCGGGAGTACGACCGGCCGGTGGGCATCCTGACCGTGTACCGGCCCGGCGTCTTCCGGCCGGCCAGGTTCCAGGCGGGTACCGCGGTGCAGGTGCACGGGCGACCGGGCCTGCTGGCCGAGTTCGACGCGACCGTGTACGACGTGTCGCCGGCCGGCAAGGGCAAGCTGAACCGCCCGGGTACCACGACCCACCACACGGTCAAGGCGCCCGCGCTCGCGTGGCAGTACGCGGACGGTGCCTGGGCGACCATCGTCACCAACCCGCAGTACCGGACCGCCGACCCGACCGGTGACCTGCTCGCCCTCGCGGGCGGCCTGGCCCCGGGCGAGGTACGGGCGGCGCGGGTGCCGTACCGGTTCGGCACCGTGCCCGCCGGGTACCACCTGATCGGCGTGGGCAGCTTCGACCCGGCCGGTGCCGTCGACGACATCTCCGAGGCGTACTTCTCCAAGGCCGCTGTGCCGGTCACCGGCCTGACGGACCGGGTCGACATGGAGACGGTCGCGGACAGCGCGGGCGGTCTGAAGATCATCGTGGCGGAGACCGCGCCGGCCGCCCCGAGCGACCCGTACCCGCACCCGAACCCGAACCACCCGTGCCAGCCGGGCTTCTGCGACCGGGCCATCAACGCCGGCTACTTCGCGGAGACCCTGCTGGGCAGCGGCAGCACCAGCCTGCTGCGCGGCATCACCGACAGCCTGGTCTTCGACGACCCGGCGGCGCCGTCGACCTGGCACCCGGCCGGTGACCTCGGCACCTCATGAGTACGTAAGCGACAGGCGCGCCCCGCGGTCACCGGCCGCGGGGCGCGGGCTGTGTCAGGTAGCGCTGCACGGTCGGGCCGAGCCAGCCGGTGACGTCGTCCGCCGGGAGGTGCCGGGCCGGCGCGAGGCGCAGCACGTACCGGCACAGCGCGAAGCCGAGCATCTGCGCGGCCACCAGCGTGGCCCGGGTGGCGGCCTCGGCCGGGTCCGGGCAGACCAGGGCCACCTGCGGGGCCAGCTGGCCGGCGAAGATCTGCTGCATCCGCTCGGCCGCCGCGGTGTTCGTCACCGCCGCGCGCAGCAGCGCGACGAGCGCGTCGTCCCGCTCCCACCGGCGCAGGAAGTGCCCGACGAGTTCGGCGCCGAGCCGCGCGTGGGGGATCGCGGTGAGGTCGGGCAGGTCGAGGTCGAACTCGGCCGCCGCCGCGAACAGCTTCTCCTTATTGCCGTAGTAGCGCATCACCATGGCCGGGTCGATGCCCGCGTCCGCGGCGATCGCGCGGATGGTCGCGCGCTCGTACCCGTCGGTGGCGAACCGCTCCCGCGCAGCGTGCAGGATCGCGGCCCGGGTGCTGTCGGAGCGGCGCGGGGGAGCGGAGTGCGTCATGTCAACGACTGTAGGCCAACAAGTGTTGACGCGCCAGTACCTCCGCCGTACTGTAGTCAACAGATGTAGGCCAACAAGTGTTGACGGAGGCCATCATGAATACGGACACGGATGTGGCGATCGTCGGTGCGGGCCCGACCGGTCTGTTGCTGGCCGGGGACCTGGCCGCGGCGGGGGTACGGACCACGGTGCTGGAGAGCCGGCAGGACGAGTCCAACCTGACCCGGGCGTTCGCGCTGCACGCGCGCAGCCTGGAGCTGCTGGACGCGCGGGGACTGGCCGACCAGCTCGTCACCACCGGGCAGCCGGTACGCGGGCTGCGCCTGTTCGACCAGCTCAGCGTGGACCTGTCCGGGCTGCCGAGCCGGTTCCGGTACGTGCTGATCACGCCGCAGTACACCATCGAGCGGGTGCTGGAGGAGCGGGCCGTGGCGGCCGGCGCGCGGATCGTGCGCGGTGCCAAGGTGCTCGGCCTGCGCCAGGACGGCGACGGGGTGGACATCGAGGCGCAGACCGGCGCGTACCGGGCCCGGTACGCGGTGGGCGCGGACGGGGTGCACAGCGCCGTGCGTACCGCGCTGGGGCTGGAGTTTCCCGGGCAGTCGATCGTCCGGTCGCTGATGCTCGCCGACGTGCGGCTGACCGACGCGCCCGAGGGGGTACTCGCGGTCAACGCGGCTGGCGACTGCTTCGCCTTCGTGGCGCCGTTCGGCGACGGCTGGTACCGCATCTTCGCGTGGGACCGGCGCAACCCGCTGCCCGACTCGGCGCCGGTGGACCTGGAGGAGGTCCGCGCGGTGACCCGCCGGGCCCTGGGTACCGACTTCGGCATGCACGACGCGCGCTGGCTGTCCCGCTTCCACAGCGACGAGCGCCAGGTCACCACCTACCGGGTGGGCCGCGTGTTCCTGGGCGGGGACGCGGCGCACGTACACACGCCGGCCGGCGGGCAGGGCATGAACACGGGCTTGCAGGACGCGGCGAACCTGGGCTGGAAGCTGGCGGAGGCGGTACACGGCCGGGCACCCGAGGGGCTGCTGGACACGTACCAGGCGGAGCGGCACCCGGTGGGCCGCATGGTGCTGCGCAGCAGTGGCGCCATCATCCGGCTCACGATGATCCAGTCCCGGCCGGGCCGGCTGGCGCGCAACAGCATCGGCGCCGCCGCGCTGCACGTGGGCGCGGTCACCCGCAAGATCAGCGGGATGATCTCCGGCATCGGCATCGGGTACCCGGCGCCGTCCGGTGCGCACGCACTGGTCGGGCAGCGTGCCGCGGACACCCTGCTGGCCGGTGAGGGGCCGGGTCCGGTGCGCCTGTACGAGGCGCTGCGGGACGGGCACTTCGTCCTGGTCACCGCGCCGGGCCAGCCGCTGGCGGTACCGGCCGGCTGGGCCGACCAGGTGCGCCGGGTGGGTGCCGGGCAGGACACCGACACCACCGTGCTGGTCCGCCCGGACGGGTACGTGGCGTGGGCGAGCGACAAGGCGGACCCGGCGGCGCTGGGTACCGCGCTGGGCCAGTGGTGCCTGCCCCGATGAGTTTCGCGCCGCCCGCCGGTCGGTACCGGTAACGGAGAAACCCGAGAGGAGCGTACCGCGATGATCGACCTCCACCCCGCCACCGAAGAGGTGGTCCGGCTGCTGGACGGGATCGATGACGACCAGTTGAACGACCCGACGCCGTGTACCGGGACCTCGGTGGCCGCGCTGCTGGACCACTTCACCGGGCTCACGCTGGCGTTCATCCAGGCGGCCCGCAAGAGCGTACCGGAGGGCGGCTCCA